>JBHHWX010000271.1:0-8104 GCA_046756745.1 bacterium
ACGAAGCAATCTCCTGCGTAACGGAGGGGGACTGCTTCGCTGGGAAGCGCTCGCAGTGACAGCCTCAAGCCGTTTTCGTTCGGACACTATTTAGGATTTCCGGTTTATCCGGGTTAGGATGATGACATGCGTTTATTCCCTTGCTGTTTAAAATTTTCGGCTCTTATATTCTTTGCCGGTTGTTCGCACACCGTCACTTCGCCGGAACCTCCCATAGAATTCATCGACTACGATAACATTACCAACATTGTTTACTCCAAGCACATACAACCCATATTTGATCAAAAATGCAACTCAGCGAGTTGTCACAATTCCGGCGACCGGGCTGAGGGTTTGGATCTCTCCTCCTGGGAGGCTTTGATTCGCGGGTCCGATGTTGGTGAAGCGATTATTTCAGGCAATGCTCTCCGCAGTCACATGATGGACCACATGCGGGGCATCGCACTGCCTCTCATGCCTCTGGGAAGAGACCCTCTGCCGGATAACGTGCTCGATTTCATCGCCCGCTGGATCGACGAAGGTGCGAAAAACGACGCCGGGGAACGGCCCTTTGAAGGCATCTCGGAAAAAGCTTACGTGACCAATCAAGGGGATGATCTTATATCGGTCATTTCTACGGAGTTTAATCTGGTGACGCGCCTTATTCCGGTTGGCAGCTCTCCGTCGCTGGACGTTCCGCACAATATCTGGATCGACGATCAAAATAAATATTTCTATACGACCCTGATCACAACCGGCGAGCTGTGGAAATTTGATGTGGCCACGGACCGTTTTTTAGCAAAAGTGAATGCCGGGCGCTCCCCTGCAAACGTGGTCATCAACTCCGACGGCAGCAAAGCGTATGTGACCAACTGGGATATTTCCAACGAGGGCAAATCGGTGCAGGTCATCGATACGGAGACGATGACGGTCATAGATGAGATCATCGTGGGACTTGCGCCCCACGGCATCAATTTCAGCAATGACGGCCAGTTGCTTTACGTCACGAACTATTTCTCAGACAGCGTTTCAATTGTCCGGATCGACGCCCACGAAGAAGTGGCGCGGGTGCCTTTGGCTGAAGGACTCAATCCCAATCGCTCCAGTATTTATCAGCCGCTGCAAGTGGTTCTAACGCCGGACGACCGGTTCGCTTATGTCACCTGTTTTAGCGCCGAACAAGTGAGGGTGATCGACACCGCGTCAAGGGAGGTCATCGCCGTCGTTCCAACGGGCGTGCGACCTTTCCTGCTGGAAATCACCCCGGATGGCAAGTTCGTTTACGTCCCCAACCAGCGTTCGAACAGCGTGACCGTTATTCGAGTTGCAGATAATCAGGTTGAGACAACCATCTCGAACAACTCGTTTGCCAATCCCCATGGCGTCGCTTTCTCGCAGGACGGCCGCTTTGCCTACATCACCAACGAGAATCTCAATGGCAACTATGCGGCGCACCATCCGACTCTGGGCGGAGGTAATCCGGGGAATGTACAGGTCATCGATACACAAACCTTGCAGGTGGTGCGCATCATAGAAGTAGAGACGGATCCCACCGGCGTCATGGTTTTGCCGAGATGAGGGTTTGCTAAAAATTGTTCTATTGCTTTATTGTTGAATTGTTAATCAGGAGCAGCAATAGAACTTGTCATTCATTGGTAAATCTTAAGGGCCTTGTTTAATCTAAACGCAGAGGGGCACAGCACGCAGAGAGATAAAAAGCAAATCATCGGGTAAACGGTGTCGGAGCATTGCCCGCTTTTTGCAGCGCGATGAATTATTCTTTAATTCTTTATACAAAGTGAAAAACCTTTGCGGCGCTTTGCGAACTTTGCATCTCTGCGTTAAGAAACGATATTTCCTTTGCCAGATAAAATTGTCAACTTAATTTTGCAGACCCGCTTAGATGGAGTCGTTAAAATGCGAAGCACAAAAACAAAATTTATTCTTTCTTTCTGCCTCTCAGCAGTGCTATTCAGTTCCTGCGGTGACGACGGCCCCTCCGGACCGGACGGCTCAGAAGGTTTCACCGTGACGCTCTCGGTTTCGAATTTAGAACCTCTGAATGCCGGTGAAGGCCATTATGAGTTATGGATCAGCTTTCCGGATGACGATGACGACGCCTTTGATTTCGATTTTTCCGGCGCTTCCGCACATTATGTTCTCGATACACCGACCACGATTTCCGGATCGGATTTCAACAGCGGTCTTTAGTGGGTCACGCCGGGGGATAGGTCGAATGGCATAACAGGCCTCAGCTCCGTCTCGACTGGGTTTGCGAATGTGCTGACGCTCACCGACACCTCTGGCTGGACGTATGAAGGCTGGGTAGTGGACAACTCCGGCGCGCAGCTTGATTATTACTCTACCGGGAAATTTCGTTCGGGTGACGGCGTGGATAGCGATTTCGCCGGGGTTACGGCTGGTACGGAAGGTGAGGGATTCCCACACCCCGGGCAAGATTTCATCCGGGGAATCGGCGGCATTCCGGGATTGCCGCAACTCGATAATGGCAATTACGAGCTGCGGATAACTTTGGAGCCGGCGCCGGACAATTCACCGGGCCCGTTTTTCATTGATATCCTGGCCGACGATATCATCGGGCCGAATATCAAGGACTCCGAGGCTGTGCAGTCGATGCAAAACCGGGCACAGGCTTTTCCGTCAGCAACCGTGAGAATAGACCGATAGCTCGGTCAAGTGAAAGCTCGGGGCTGACCAAAAGGGGAATTTAATGTAACCGGTCAGGAATGGGACATGCGTTGGGTGTTCACGCTTCAGCGTGTTTTTGCACCGCTCGCCCGGAGCACGCTGAAGCTTGTACACCGACACCCACGACCGGTGACAAGTTTATTCCACTTTTCCTTGGACAGGGCTGTCCAGTCTTATTTGATATGTAGCCAATTATGAAACGACACTTCTTTCTTGCAGCCCTCAGCAGCTTGGCGTTTCTCGGCGCTGCCACGCAGGTCGCGGCACAGGACTTCGATTTTGTGCGCCGAATTCAACCTTTTCCGGTCACCATTCCCGCCGGGAAAAATCCTGAGAAAAACATCGTCTCTCCGTTCCTGGGTGGATTTAACCAACCTCGTCCGCAGTTTCTTGACATCGATGGCGACGGAGATCTCGATCTTTTTCTTCAAGAACAAAGGAACACACTGGACAAAGCCGGTCAACTTATGTTCTTCGAAAATTCCGGGACCCCTTCTGAGTATGCATTCGACTGGGTAAACGATTGGTACAAGAATATCGACATCGGTACCTGGTATAAATTTGTGGACTTTGACTTCGATGGAGATTTCGATCTTTTCACGGAAAGTCCTTTTTCGCGGATACGCATTTACGAAAACATCGGCGCCCAAAGCAACGCATCTTTTATGTTGCTGGCTGACTCACTGCGAGATGCAGACGGCGCCGAGATCGTTTTCGATTTGAATAGCGCCCCGGAATTAGCCGACATCGATTGCGACGGCGACGTTGACTTGTTTCTGGGTAACAGCGCCAACGGGACCATCACCTTTTATGAGAATCTCGGCGCCAACGAAAATAGCGTACCGCAATTTGAGTTTGTGACCAATCGCTTCGAAGACATTTCCATCATTGGCAATTTGGGAGCGGTTCACCCATTTCCCGACCGCGCTTCTATAAATCTGGGCGGAAGGTATTTTCCCCTTCGCGACGGCGTCCTCGCCGAGCAGACTCTATTCTGGACGGCCCTCGGCGAGACGCCTTCGGTAAGTGAGTTAGGCTTTTCCGAACAGCTTTCTAGACACGGCGCCAGCTCATTTTTGTTTGCCGATATCGACAACGACGCGGATCTGGATCTGTTTTGGGGTGATTTATTTGAACCGAGCTTAATTTTCCTCCAAAATAGCGGCGCGTGCTCAAATACAGAGATCAGCATGACCTTGAAAGAATATCCTCCGCCCAGCCCGCTTTTTTCCAGTGGGTTTAACATGCCGAGATTTGCCGACATCGATGCCGACGGCGACCTCGATCTGTTCGTCGGTATTCTCGGTGGAATTTTCTCGCAGGCGCACAATCTGGCCGAAAACTTCTATTTTTACAAAAACTTCGGCACAAAAGAAGCGCCGGCGTTTTCTCTTGTCGAGCAGCAGTTTATTTCAACTTTGGATATCGGAGCAAACAGCATTCCCGTATTTGTCGATATCGACGACGATGGCGATTTAGACCTGTTTTTGGCAAATGAAGAAGACCCAAGCGAATCCCTGCAGAGCCATCTTTATCTGTTTGAAAATCAAGGCGCACCGGATTCGCCAGCGTTTCGACTCGCTGACGATGATGTTGTCGATTTCGATCTTGGGACCAATCTCGCACCGTCTTTCGTCGATATAGACGACGACAGCGACCTGGATTTGTTCATTGGCGAATGGGATGGCAAACTTGATTTTCTTGAAAATACCGGCACGGCAACCAGCCCGGAATTCATCAGTCTAATAGAAAACTTTGGCGATATCGACGTGGGAAATTTCAATACTCCGGCTTTCGTCGATATCGATGATGACGGCGATCAAGATATGTTCATTGGCACCTTCCTGGGTAAACTGGAATTTTTTAGGAACGACGGCGCTGCCACGATGCCGGTTTTTGCCGAACCGGATAGAGACTATTTTGGCATCGATGTGGGGCTGCATTGCTATCCGGTTTTCATCGATATCGATAAAGATGAGGACCAAGACTTAATCCTCGGCTCCGATGATGCTGGCCTGTTTTTTTACCGGAATGCCGGTTCGAAACAGGAAGCCAATTTCGTACTCGATGCACCCTTCAATATTCACGTTTTAGATCGCTCAACTCCGGGTTTCGTCGATATCGACGATGATGGCGATCTCGATTTTTTTGCCGGGGGAAAAAGAGGAGGCTTGATTTTCTATGAAAACCGGGAAGTCGTAACCTCGATCGACTCCGGGCAGATCTACCCGAACATCCCGGATAAGTTTGTGCTGCAACAGAATTATCCGAATCCGTTTAATCCGGAAACAACCCTGTCGTATGAAATTCCGGTAAAGTCTCGTGTGAAAATCGTGATTTATAATCTCCGAGGTCAAGCAGTCCTGACGTTGGTAGACGCGACCCGGGCGCCGGGAGTGTACAGCGTAAAATGGAATGGAAGAAATGCCACGGGTCAGTTGCTGCCCTCGGGACTCTATTTGTATCGAATAAAAGCCGGCGATTTTGTTGCAGCAAGACGTATGCTTCTGTTAAAGTAAAATTCGGGAAAAGTTGTCATTCGTGTCTGAACTTTGTCTTGTAGAAATTCTCATTGGCTGTCACAGTAGGATCAGACTATTAGTGGCATCAGGAATTTAGTTAATCATCTTCAATGAAAACGGCAGGCGATATATTAAATCGTTTGCCGAGCGCTTTAATCTGTCGAATATTAAGCTTTCTTTTTCCACTTAATATTTCAGATACGACTCCTTGACTTCCCAGCTCCTTGAAATCGCTTTGTTTTAGATTATGTTCTTCCATTAAATACGTTAAGCATCCAATCGCATCTCCTTTCGGTTCAGGATAATGTTCATTTTCGTACTCTTCGATCCGTGTTCCAATGGTTTCCATTAATGATGCCAGTGGATGATTTTCATCTTCACCAACCATATCGATTAATTTATCTAATACTTTTACGGCATATTCATACTGTTCTTCGGTATTGATGACCGATACAACCCTAGAGGCAATCGGCCATATTTTAGCGATTTCTTTTATTTCTGCATTTACACTTATCATATTCCTTATGAGTTAATATATCCCTGATACCCGCTAAGAAAAGATTCACTTCCTATAAATGTCATTCCCGCGAAAATCAAAAAATCTCGGCTTTTTTTTGATTTTGTGTTTATGCGAACTCCTGCAACCTTTCTGAAAATCTCTCCGTACACTTCATCTGGCTATAACTTCAATTCTAACCTGAATAATTCATGAAGTTACTATTTTTTGGACGCTGATTGCCTCTGATTGCCGCAGATTAAAACTGAAAAACATATTTTAAAATGCATCAGGGTATAAATAAATACCTGAGGAGACCGGAAGGTAAAGAGTAAATCAGCGTCCTAATCTGATGGGATGAACTGTTACAATAGTTATCCCCATTGAGTTGAGCATTGTAACATTTGGACGCCTTAGCCGGTCTAATCTAAACACATCGACTTACTGTTTGATTTATTTGATGGAGGTTGCGAGTCATGAAGTGGCAAAATAAATTTTGGGCTATCGCAGCAATTCCCTTTTTGTGTGTATCGTTTTCCTTTTATTCATGTGGGAAAAACGGCGAAGCGAAAGATAAAAATGGCGCCGAAGAGGAAGCTGTACTGATCCCGGTTGAAGTGACGGTGGTTTCGCAGGACGAAATTTCGGCATTTCTGTCGGGCACAGCGACCATCGAAACCGAAGAGGAAGCGGAAGTGGTTGCAAAAACGTCAGGAATAGTGGAAAGAATTTTGGTTGAAGAAGGCATGCCCGTCCGGAAAGGACAGATTCTTGCGCAATTAGAAGATGATATGTTGGCCATCGAGCTGGAGAAAGCTGTGGCCGATTTAGACAAATTAGAAAACGATTATCATCGTAACAAAGAGTTGTTCAGCAAAAAACTCATTTCCAAAGAGGAGTTTCAAAATAAACGGTTTGAGTACGACGCCCAAAAAGCCACTTATAAACGAGCTAAGTTGAACCTGGAGTACGCCTCGATTCGGGCGCCTTTCAGCGGCGTGGTGGCGACGCGCTACATCAAAAATGGCAACATGATCAGCGTGAATCAACCGGCTTTTAAGGTTGTCGATTTTGAACATCTTATTGCGAATCTTTTTGTCCCGGAAGGGGAAGCTCACAAAATTGAGATTGGTCAACGCGCCCAGCTCAATTTCGACGCAACCAACGCTACGACTTTCGCGGGACGTGTGGCGCGCATCAGTCCGATCGTGGACCCGGCAAGCGGTACTGTGAAAGTCACTGTGGCCGTCAACAGCGCCGGCTCCAATATCAAACCCGGTATGTTTGTCCGCATTCGCATCGTTTACGACACACACCCAAAAAGTATGCTTATTCCCAAGCAGGCCGTACTTGCAGAAGATGAAGAGGAGTCGGTTTTCATTGTTCAGGACTCGGTCGCTATCAGGAAGCACGTGAAGACGGGCTTCACATCCGAAACAATGGTTGAAATCCTAAGCGGCTTATCTTTGGGTGAACAGGTGGTGGTTGTGGGACAGAACGGTCTCAAAGACAGCTCAAAAGTGGAAATCGTTCAGTAGTGATTGACCGAAAACGACCCTCTCTTCCCGAAAGCCTCCTGGCCGAGGGTGAATTCCTGCTTGGCTCGGCGGGGTGCACAGAGCGGCGTACCGCAACCAAAGATATGAGACTGAATAAACAGAATTGACAAGATAAACAAGATAAAATAGTTCCACTAGGTTCTTAATCCGTTGGAGGTGATTTCCAACGGATTGAAAAACGCAACGGATGAAAAACTTTTTCATCTTCGTCAAAATGTTTATCGTTGTGATTTTAGAGGCCTGGACAAAAAGACTCTTTTCCTAAGCGAAGGTACCTATGAAAATTATCGATCTTTCCATACGTCGCCGTGTGACCATATCCATGGTCACTCTGGCCATTGTTATCTTCGGTTTCGTCGCTTTCAACAGACTGGAAGTGACGCTGCTGCCGGATTTGAGCTACCCGACATTAACGGTTCGGACCGAGTATCCCGGCGCCGCCCCGGTTGAAGTGGAAAACCTGATTTCCAAACCTGTGGAGGAAGCTCTTGGGGTTGTGAAAAATCTCATCGACGTGCATTCCATTTCCCGCTCCGGGCAATCCGACGTCATTTTGGAGTTTGAATGGGGCACAAATATGGATTACGCCGGTCTGGATGTCCGTGAAAAATTGGACGCCATCAACCTGCCGCTTGAAGTGAAAAAGCCCTTGGTTTTGCGTTTCGATCCTTCTCTGGAACCTATTGTCACTCTGGCGTTGGTTCGGCCGGGGAGTCAGGACAACACTGGCAGCGATCATTCCGAGGACCAAGTGAAACTCGCCGGTTTTGAGAACCCGTCTGCAAATGATGGGGCGCTTGATGAGCTCAATTTAAAATACCTGAGAACGCTTTCCGAAG
>JBHHWX010000272.1:0-8082 GCA_046756745.1 bacterium
CGCTTCGCTCCTCGCAAAGACATCTTTTTCCCTTTTTGGACAGTCCCGGCTTTCATTGAAACAGTGAAACAGTGAAACAGTGCAAAACTAAAGTTTTGCACTCCGAAGTTTCACACGCCTGTATAGTTGCATTTTTTTCTTGTTACTAAGTTTCAAATATAGGCTTTCGTCGGCATTTCGATATAGCGATGCGGTTTATCTGATATTTTATGCCGCAACGCTCTCGTAAGAAAAGTCCA
Source organism: bacterium (assembly GCA_046756745.1). GTDB lineage: Bacteria > Zhuqueibacterota > Zhuqueibacteria > Oceanimicrobiales > Oceanimicrobiaceae > JBHHWX01. Next base: position 240 of record JBHHWX010000272.1, read on the forward strand.
GTTTTCCGGATAACGCCTTAGCATGTTCAAACATGAAACTTACAACTTTTCCGTCAGAATTAAGATCAACATAGAGGTTTTCATTCAGACCTTTAGTTTGAGAAACGAAGGTTCAAACTGACAGTCTTATCTACAGAGATTTGTGGGTTGGTTTTTCTATGCTGCATATCGAAGCATTTCAAAATCTACTCCACGCGTTACAGCTTCATTGGCTTTCCTTAGTAAGTCATTATTCGTATCTGCAGACAGATATTCTTCGCCGCAGTTTTCGCAAACTTGAGCAGGCACATACTTGAACACGAGGGTTGTTTGTCCCTTCTCAAGGAGAATTGTGATACGACTTGCTAAGGTTTCGCCGTTTCGGCAAATTGCGCATTTCATTTTTTAGTTCTCCTGCTAAAGTTGTCTATCCATTTATGGGGATCCGGTTCATAAGTAGTAATCAAATATAATCGTTTTGATTGCGAATCAATTCCTATCACTGCGTGCAATGCACGACTTTCCTGATCACATCCATTCACCAATACACTCGGAAACGGATAATCTTTCAAATACTCCTCAATTACAGTTCCAGTCTCAAGAAGGAACAAAACGTCCGCTTCTTCAATATCACGCTGGAACATACGTCGGGTTGCATGCACGCGGTATTCGATCGTCCATTCGGTAAGCGGAGAGCTGAGACGCTCTATTAGCTTATTATCCATATGTCGAAAAATGAGAGCTACTCATTCTTAAATTCGGTCGCTATCTCTTGAAATTTGGCACTATGTCATCTATTACAAATTCAACTAGTCCGAATAGAAGAACACAGAGAATTCCCACACTATTTACTCCCCACACAATTTTGTTGAACTTGGAATCAAACATGTGATGTCCCATCAACTGAAAGTAACGATTATTTACCCCGCATCTTCTTGTAGTAATATCTTATGGATAGTTAGAAAGTGTCTGAACGAAAACTCTTTCAGAACTGTCTTTCCGGTAATTTTTTGTGCCGGAATCCCCAGGTTTTAAGCAGGAGATTCTCGCTAAAAGCATGCGGGAAAGACAGGGAAAGGTCGTTTTCGTTCAGACACTAGATAGTTATCAGATCGTTCCGCACCTAACAATAATATAATTAATAAACTACTAATAATTATCGATCTGCGCCCGCTGCAGTTTACTCGAATAATCCACAAACACAGTCTTGGTTTCGGTGTAAAATTCGTAGACTTCCCAGCCGCCTTCGCGGTGGCCGTTGCCTGTTTCCTTCACGCCGCCAAACGGCATGTGCGCCTCGGCGCCGATGGTTGGGCCGTTGATATAGGTAATACCGGCTTCGATATCGCGTATCGCTTGAAACGCCCGGTTGACGTCATTGGTATAAATCGACGAAGAAAGACCGTACTGAGTATTGTTCAACACCTCCACGGCTTCTTCGAAAGATTTTATCCGCAGCACCGAAAGCACCGGCCCGAAAATCTCCTCTTTGGCAATACGCATCTCCGGCGTGACGTCGGTGAAAATCGTCGGTTTATAAAACCAGCCGTTTTGGCACGCACCCTCGTCGTAACTTTGACCGCCGACAGCTAAAGTCGCCCCTTCTTTTTGGCCGATTTCCACATACTCGGCAACGGTTTGACGCTGACCTTCATTAACCAGAGGCCCGACGTCGGTTGCGGGTTTCAGCCCATCGCCAAGCGTTAACTTCTGCGTTGCTTCGATCAGCATGTCCATGAATTTATTGTAGATGCCGTCATGGAGAATGAGCCGGCTGGTGGCTGTGCAGCGCTGCCCCGTGGTTCCGAATGCGCCCCACAAAACGCCGTCCAATGCCAAATCCAACATCGCGTCATCCATGACAATTTGCGCGTTTTTGCCTCCCAACTCGAGAGAAACTCGTTTTAAGGTATCGCTGGCGGTTTTGGAAAGAGTCTTTCCGACGACCGTAGACCCGGTAAACGAAATCAGGTTGACATCCTGATGCTCAACAAGCGGCATCCCAACGCCCCGACCGCCGCCGTGTACCAAGTTCACCACTTTCGGCGGGACCCCGGCCTCGAGCAAAATCTCGACGAAAGTCGTTGCGGTCAACGGCGTATCGGACGCGGGTTTAAACACCACGCTGTTGCCGCAGACCAAAGCCGGGAAAATCTTCCAGGTCGGAATAGCCATCGGGAAATTCCACGGCGTGATAACGCCGGCAACGCCGATGGGTCTTCGAAGTGACATATTAAACTTATTGGGAAGCTCTGAGGGAACAGTGTGGCCGAATAACCGCCGACCTTCGCTGGCGGCATAATAAGCGGTATCGATGCCTTCCTGCACATCGCCGCGAGTTTCATCCAGAACCTTGCCCATTTCTCGAGTCATGTTGCGAGCGATCTCATCTTTGCGCTCGCTCATGATATCGCCGGCCCGTTTGATGATGTCGCCGCGAACCGGCGCCGGCGTCAACCGCCAAGCGTCAAAGGCTTCGCGCGCGGATTTTACAGCAGCGTTGACGTCCGAACTCCCCGAATTCGGGAAAACGCCGACCACTTCTTCCCAATTCGCAGGATTGCGGTTTTCGAACGTCTCCGCGCTGAGAGCGTCGACCCACGCGCCATTGATATAATTTTGATATTTTGCACTCATCGATCTCCTCGTATTCTTCAGCTCTTTGCAATCAAATATAGCTTGCCAAAATAGCAAAAAATTGTATAAAAGTCAAGAAGCAACCCAATGCATAACTTTGGTTTTGTACTCCTCAGCTAACTTTTCCGCCTGGCTTTGAGTTTTTGCCTCGGCCAAAATATGATAAAAAGCTTTTTCCCGATCCGGGAGCACCAAAACCCAACCATCATCTTTGACAATTTTGACGCCATCCACGAGCACACGCTGCTTTTTTTCCGAATCCCGGTCGAGTTTACGCATCACCCGGCCTTTGGCTTCCCAAGGACATGCCACCCTCGATTCAACAAAAGAACGCAGCGGCAGCTCGGCATTGAGAGCAGCTAAGGACGAATCGGTTTGAGCGAGCATCTCTAAAATTTTGACGACACTGTACATCCCATCAAACGCAAGATGAAAATCAGGGAAAATATAGCCACCAGTGCTGTCCACGGCGAACGTCACATCGGCGCTGCTCGCCGCTTTTATCAAAGCGCCGTGAGACTCAGGTGTGCAAACCAGATCGCTGCGATATTTTCTCGCCAACATCTCAATTTGGCTGGGCACGGAAACAGGAGCGGCGATCTTTTTAGATCGTTTTGTTTTTAAAAAAAGCTGTGTGATGAGAATGGCTAAACGAGGACTGGGAATGACTGTTCCGGTTTCGTCGACACAAAAAACTTTTTCCGCTCCAGCGTCAATTAAGAAACCGACATCTGATCCGGTTGATTTTACGATTTTCGAAAGTTGATTCAATGCAAGCCTGAAGACATGCGCTGAACGCGTTAATTTTTTGGGTTCCAAAAACGCATTGAGGGAGATCACTTCGCACGCGAGTGAACCGAGTATGGAGGGAAAAACTTGCGTGGCAGCTCCATAGGAGTAGTCGATCACAATTTTAGGTTGAGCCGATTCTATTGCAGCGATGTCGATGTGATTCAGGAAGTCTTGGCCGTAGGTCTGCGTCACCCGAATGGGATAGTCGATATCCCCGACTTCATCCAAAGTCACTCTTGGAAAGTCCTCTTGAAAATATATCCGCTCGATAGCGCGAGTGGCGCCGGGAGAAAAGTCTTTGCCGCCGGCATCAAAGAACAGAATATCCATGAGCTCTTTGTCAAACGGGGAACGCCGGATGTGAAGCCCGCCCTGGTTCTTTAAGTTTTGAAGGGTATATCGAACAACAGGTATCGGCATGGCTTGCAGATCCACCACGTGTACACCCGTAGACATCAATCCGGAAATCATGGAGCGATAAACCATGCGCGCGGCCGGGGAGGCGTCACGACTGACCATGACGTATCCTTTCTTGCCGATCCAAGTGCCGAAAGCCGCACCCAATTTGGCGCCGAATTCCGGAGAGATTTCAAGATTCGCCAAGCCGGATACCCGTGATTCAACAAACAAACCGCGATGCCATTTTTCTGCCCAAACCACGCTGGAATTGACCACCGAGCCAAACTCGACTTCTTTGTAAGGCCAGATCTTGACGTTGGCATTTATGTGGCAATTCGCCCCGATTTTGGCATGGGCGCCAACAAAGGCGTATTCACCAAAATGAACGTTATCGGCTATCGTCGAGTCATTTGCGATCACGTTTTGGTTCAGCTCGCACGCCGAGCCAATGGAAACCTCGTCCCACAAGACCGCATTCTTGATTGAGGTGTTTTTGCTAATCTTACACTTCGCTCCGATGACGACATTTTTTAAACGTACGCCATCGTCGATTGTACAACCCTCGCCAAGTAAGACGGAACCCGAAAACGTCACATCGTTACCAATCGTACAATTTTTTCCTTGCATAACCTGGGCGACGACATCGCTTTCGCTGCTTATAGCGGCCAGCGGGAGATCTCGGGATACCTGCAAATAAGTCTTCAGGTCGCCAACATCCCGCCAGTAGCCATCATGAACATAACCATAAAGCCGTTTGCCCTTTTCCAAAAGGTCAGGAAAGAGATCTTTTGCAAAATACATTTCCTTCTCCGGAGGAATCATATCGAGTACTTTCGGTTCTATCAGATAGATACCCATGTTCACAGTATCGCTAAAAACCTGTCCCCAAGCAGGTTTTTCCAAAAAACGTGTGATGCGTTGATTGCGATCGGTGATGACCGTTCCGTATGGGGTTGGGTCTGCCTGGCGTGAAAGCGCAATGCTTAAAGCTGCGCGCTTTTTCTTGTGAAACTCCAAAAACCGGGTGACGTCGAGATCGGTAAGCGCGTCGCCGGACACGATCAAACAGGTCTTGTCCACAAAGTCTTGGCCAAGTTTGACAGCGCCGGCTGTGCCATAATCTTCAGTTGCGACTAAAAAGCTGGTTTTCACGCCAAACTTCGAGCCGTCTCCAAAATAGCTCCGGATGGATTCGGGCAGATAATAAAGCAGAAAAAGAATATTCGAGATTTTGTGTTTTTTCAATAATTGGATGGTGTGTTCCAGAATCGGATGGTTGGCAACAGGTACCATCGGTTTAGGGAGCGTGCAGGTGAGAGGTCGCAGCCGGGTCCCTAAGCCCCCGGCTATGATGATCGCCTTCAAAGTGATTCCTCAGTTTGTTTTTTTCTTTATGGTCTCCCCAACTGATATTTCTAGACTGGTATAGTCGGCGCGTTGTAAATATGGATACAAAATCGAGTTTTTTCCTACCCGGCATCGTTCCGGGACAATCGCCCCCTTTCCCACAACAACCAGTCCCCCGGACAGGTTTTGCGGTTTTTCCTTGTTTGGGGTATCTGCGTTTCCAACTCCCAGGACGGCGCCTGCGCCGATGACAACATTCTTATCCAAAACACACATCAAAACCTCAGCGTTCTCTTCAATTCGACAATCGTGCATGACGACGGAATCCGATACCGAAACGCCTTTTCCGATAAAGACGCCGGGAGAAAGAATCGAATTTTCGACGCGTCCATGTATCCTGCATCCCGGAGAAAGGATCGAATTATTGACCGCAGCGCCTGACGCGATATAAATAGGCGGACGGTCTCCCCACCTTCCTTCTTCTGAAATTTTTGTACGCACCAATCCATCATTCAAATTCAACCCGGAGTTTCTATCCAGCAAATCCATATTCGCCTCCCAATAGGCTTTGACGGTGCCGACATCCCGCCAATACCCATCGTACGGATAGGCAAAAACACGATCCTGCGATAAAGCGGCCGGAATAATATCCTTGCCAAAGTCATGTTGCGGATGAACTCGCAACATTCTCAGCAAATACTCCGTATTGAAAACATAAATACCCATGGATGCCAAATTACTGCGCGACTTCACGGGCTTTTCTTCCCAATCGACAATGCGTTGCTGCTCATCTACGACGGCAATGCCGAATTGATGAATCTCCTCCCAGGGAACGTGCATCACCCCGATAGTTAAATCCGCTTTTTTCTTTTGGTGAAACTCGATTAATTTTGAGTAATCCATTTTATAAATATGGTCACCGGATAACACGAGAACGCGCTCCGGGGTTCGATTTTGAATATAATCGATATTTTGCCTAACGGCATCCGCGGTCCCTTTATACCAATCGGATTCCTTTTGTCCCGTTCTTGGCGGAAGAATTTTCGCGCCGCGAGACCGTCCGATAAAATCCCAGGGCGCGCCGGTGCCGATATGATCCATTAACGAAAGAGGTTTGTATTGCGTCAAGACGCCGACATTATCCAAACCGGAGTTCATGGCGTTGCTGAGCGTGAAATCAATGATACGATAAATGCCGCCGAATGGCACCGCTGGCTTGGCGCGGGAGTAGGCTAAGATATCCAATCGGGTACCCACGCCCCCGGCTAAAAGGATGGCTAAGGTGGCATTCATGAAATCGTCACTCCTGAGCCATAACCGCTTCGCTTAAAATCGCCCTCGACCAAAGAGGGATAAACAATACAATTGGCTCCTAATTTCAACCCACGAGGAATATGAACCGCACGGCCCAAAACGCTGATTCCTGAGTTGAGCAGCTTCGGAAATTCCCGGTTGGGCGTCGCGTCGCCGCCGCCGATCGCGCTATCCGGGCCGACTTCAACTTCGACGTCAGTGATAACCTTTTTCAACGAAGCTCCCGGTTTGACCACGGTATCGTAAAAGAGAATCGAATCTTGAACGCACGCCCCGGCTTCTATTTGAACTCCGGGGAAAAGTATGCTGTTGCGAACTTCACCTTCAATCCGGCACCCTTTCTGAATCAAAGAACGCTCGACAACCGCTTTCGCACCGACAACGGCAGGAGGACGATCCCGAAGCTTATCATGGTCCAGATTGGTTTGTACGTGCCATTTGTGCAAATCGATTTTGGAGTTTTCTTCCAGCAGCTCCATATTCGTCTGCCAGTACTCATCAATCGTTCGGGCGTATCCCCAGTAGCCATGAAACTTATAGCCATAAACTTTATACTTTCCTAACATATTTGGAATAATATCGCGACCGAATTCATGAGAACGGCCGTTTCTCGCATTCTCACCCAAGACACGATATAAAACGTCCGGTTTGAACATAAAAATCGTCAAGCTCGCCCAGGTGTAATTCCCTTCAGCCGGTTTCTCTTTGTAGTCGAGTACTTTGCCGCCGATTTCTCCATCTTCGTCATCGATTTCAGCTACACCAAAACGGCTGTTTTCCTCAACTTTTATGGGTAAAAAAGCGACGGTCAAATCCGCGTTTTTAACTAAGTGATAACCGTGCATACGCCGGTACCCCATTTGATAAATATGATCTCCGGACAAAACAAGAACCGTCTCCGGCTCCTGTTCACGAACGTATTCGAGGTTTTGGAAAACAGCATCTGCGGTGCCTTTATACCAATCGCTCGCCATGTGACCGATAGAAGGAGAGAGCATGGCGGCGCCCCGTTCCCGGCCGACAAAATCCCACCATGACCCAATGCCGATATGGTTAAACAAGGATAATGAACGGTATTGACTCAAAACGCCGACCTTCTCGACTCCCGAGTGCATGAGATTGCTGAGAGGGAAATCGATAACCCGGTACATACCGCCAAAAGGTACGGACGATTTAGGACGATTGAGGGTTAAAACGCTCAGCTCATCTACCCGTCCGCCGGCAAGAATCATGGCGAGTACGCCTTTCACTTTCTAAACAAATCCTTTAATTGCTTTGTGATTGATTTGACGAATTTTTGTAAGAGCGGAAAAGCAGTATCAGGAAAACGTATTTATTTAATCTTTGAGTTGTCAAGTCTTGCCGTTTTTTGGCA
>JBHHWX010000273.1:0-8068 GCA_046756745.1 bacterium
GTCGACTTCACAATGTAGAAGGGGGCGATCAATTCCTGTCTCGCTTTTCATATCTTCACAAGGTCCCAGATATATATTCCCGCGTTTAACTTCGTCGACATCGATTTGAGACCAATAAGTTTCCGTTGCCCGCTGTAGAAGGTCTTCATTGCACCCCAAATGACTCATTTCACTTCTCCCTGTAAGATACTATTGCTCCCCCACCGCACCTCCCTTATAGAGTCGAACCATAGACGTTGAAAAATATGTAACATCTCTGTAAAATCCAACCCCTGACAACGTTGTCAACTCACGCCACCAAAGCCGGCGTTTGAATCTTCTTCCCATCCACCTTGATACCGTAAGATTTGTGGCCATATTTGCCCACAGAGCTGATCTGGTAGAAGGGCACTAAGTGCAGTTGCGTGAGCTGGGAACGGATGCGTTCATTCACGCGCGAAATCTTTTGCAGCACCCAGGTCATGGGCAGCTCCCGGTTTTCCAGTACCGTGGCGATAAACTTGCGCTGCATTTCACCTCCGGGATCGACAAGGTTGAATCGCTCGCAAAGAGCATCGCGCATTCTCTCGGAAGCGTACGGGCTGCGGGGCCGTTCAAAGTATTTCTCAAATTCCGCAATTTGGATATTCTGCGGCCGGTTGCGGCTCAAGTCCGCGAAATACCAATAGAATGCAAATTGCTGTGGCTGCAAACGAACCGTATCCTCGCCAATTTTCAGGGAATGCGTCGCCAGGTCGAGGATAAGCTCCGGAAACACCAGCGCGCCATTGAGCTCTTCCTGAACCCAGGCTAAGAGATGATGGTATCCGTTTGATAGATTGACTTTGCCGGCCGCCAGCCGGTTTCGCAGCCGGATAAACGGAATCTCCACCAATTCCACCGACACGTCTCTGGCATCGAACGCGGTGCCGCCATCCGTGACCATCGGGCGGGATTCGCGAGTGGGGTAATAAAAGTCGGAATTGGTTTCCACCTCCCACGGATGCACCACGAGGTGATAAAGCCGGTCCTGCTCGCGCGCCAGCAATTGCATGACCATGGCCAAATACACACTCAGGGTTCGCCGGCCGCCGGCCACCACCGCATGCAAACAGACCTTTTCCTGCGCGGTGATCTCCGCAACCGTCTTCATGATTAGATCGAGATAGGCCTGACTGTGGCCGGAATGACTGATGTCCCAAATGCCTTCATTGTCGTTGCCGGCGACGCGGATGCTGTTTGCTGAGAATTGTATGCTTTTAAATTGTTCCGGATATTCGCGACAGAGCTGGTGATATTTTCCGGCATCCGAGGATAGGAGTATTTCAATTGTTTTCTGTTTGGCGCTGGCGGTGGCAATCACGGTTACCTCGGAAACCGGAACTCGCCGCTTTACGCAAAGGGCGTACAGCGATTCGGTAAAAACCTTTGGATGCAAGCCAAGTAAAATGCCGACTCGGTGTTCCATTTGATTATCTTAGATGAAACATTAAGGTTGATCCCCAGACGAGAGTAAATCCTGCAAGAGCTGAGCAAGGGAGACTTGTTACTTACAGCGACGACGACCAAGAAAGAAGATGAGAACAAAGAATAGACAAAAACTGCTATCGAAAGATTTGAGAATGATTGCTTGTGGGAGAATATTGAGTCTGTAATGAGAGAGAATCCATCCTTCTTCCTTATTAGGGAGAATAAGTTAACAAAAGTTTTTAAAGAAAGTCAAGGAAAATCTTCTCGCGAAGGGAATCGGTCCGTTAGGGTGAGGTGAAAGTGACGTTCAGAACACGGATAATCGGAAAGCACGGATGCCTTCCTGCTTTTATATCACCAGCATTATTTAAATCCGTGCATTCTGATCATCCGCGTTCTAAAGGGTGACGATCATCTGCGACACTTCCATCACCATAACTGAGGATTGACCTTTCCAGCTTTCCTGTAATCGGTCCGTTTCGTGTGGGAGGCGAAGTACAAGCATCCGCTTGCCCAGACTCATCTACGACACTTTGATCATGATTTTCCCGTCGGTCCGGTCCTTCGACAAGCGCTGGATCGCAGCCGGCGCATCCTCTAACGGCTGCACCAAGGTAATCGCTTGCGTCATATCAATAAGCCCCGAGCTCATCATTCGGATAACATTCGGGAAAATAGCATGCCCGGAATGCCCCTGCGCCCCGTATATCTGGCTGCGCCGAACTTGTAAATGCTCCAAATACATGGGCACATGCTCGGCAGCCCGGCCAATGATCACGATCTTGCCGTTAATAGCCAGCGCACACTGAATCTGAGGAATGGTTTTGCTCATCACACCGGACGCCTCAACCAGCATATCAGCGCCTTCACCATGAGTAAGCTGCATAAGAGCTTCGGCGGCTGTCCGGCCATTGTTTTCAAACTCCAACGGATTCAATACATCGCTTGCCCCCATTTTAAGAGCAAGCTTTCTTCTAAACTCAGAGACTTCGAAAGCCATCACTTTAGAAGCGCCGGCGGCGCGCGCTAAAGCGATGGCAGCGAGACCGATTGGCCCGGCCCCATAAACCACGACATAAGCTCCGGGGTAAAACCCGCCTGCGCGAACAAACAACGCATTATACGCAACGGAAGTCGGCTCGCACAAAGCGGCCGCTTGCATGGCTTTTTCGGACGTTCCGTAACATTCCAGCAAAGAATCCACCGACCAGCAATATTTAGCGCCGATAACCAGATAATCGGCGAACCCGCCGTTAATGGTAAATCCGACTTCCTCGAGATTGTTACAGTGATTGGGGTAGCCGTTACGACACGGCACACAATCCCCGCACCAAATCATTTCTTCACACGTCACGCATGACCCTGGTTTGAGGTCTTTAACATTCGACCCCACCTCTTCAACAACGCCGGACAATTCATGCCCGATAACATTCGGAAATTTGGTCAATCCGGGATAAAGCATATACCCGTCTCTGTCCGTCTCATAAAAATGCACATCCGAACCGCAGACTCCGCAATACCGTACACGCACCACGACGTCATCAGGCCCAGGCGTTGGATCGGACACAGAAGTGAGCTTCATTTTGGGATTCCTCCAGACACTGGAACCTGTTATGGCTTTCCCGGTTATTTTCTCAAAATCTGAAAAAACATAACCTGCTTTAGGCTCTTTTTCAGCCTGTAGTATGAGTCCTTTCATGTACGGCTTCCTTTACGACATGTACCATCAAACATTTAAGTGAAACATTGTTTTCTCTATTACATTCACTACCTTCCAAAGCTTCCGACTGCGTATCCACGACAAAGTCGTTCAAACACTAAGTAAAGAATTACGAAGCCTTATACAACAAATCTAATAGAAACTTTATAATAAAATTTCTTATTTTTTTCGCCAAAAAAGCAAAAAAAGGAACAATTTCGCAATTTCTTCTTGACATTTAACTTATTTTGCTTATCTTTAATAAAAAGATGTCTATCCCTAATAGATTCATCATTATTACGGATTCATTGATAATGGCTTTACAAAAGGTAAAAAGCCAGGGGGAATTCATCAGCGTACATCTCTCCACGTTTCCCTCTTTCTCTCACGTTACAATTCCCTATTAACAAATTCAACTCAACTCCAATGGATAACTTATTATCTTTTATTAAAAAGGGAACTTTTTTTTATTTTTAAACTTAGTTGTTTGTTGCAACAAACTAACTTAAAACCGGATTGAGACAAATTGGTTAGCGGCAATCAAAAAATTGTCAGAATAGTGAATCGTGCAAGGATTCTGAATCTCATTCGCGAGCATCAACCTGTTTCTCGAGTGCGCCTCGCGGCTTTTAGCGGATTAAATAAAAGTACGGTTTCTAGCATTGTCTCTGATCTGCTCATAGAGAAACTCATTCAGGAAACAGTCAAAGACGCCTCCACGGGCGGTCGAAAACCTATCCTCCTCAGCCTGGACGGACGCGAACACAAAATTGGAGCTATCGACTTCGACCCCGAGAATTCTTATGTTGCCGTCGGTGACATGGAAGCTCATATTATTAAGAAAAAAATTATCAAAACCAAATACCGGGATCCCTCGGATTTCATAAAAAGATGTCTACGCATGTTATTCGAAATCAAAGATGAGCTGAAATGCTCAAATTTGAAGAGCATCGGGATCAGCATCCCGGGTATCGTCGATACAAACAAATCGGAAGTCCTCATCGCACCGGATCTTGAATGGAAAAACCTCGACATTGGACAACTGGTTCAAGAAGTCGCCCCCGACGGTACTTTCGGCAAAGTTATTATCGAAAACGAGGCGAATGCTTCGGCATTGGCCGAGCAATGGTTTGGAAACCATGTCACCCAAAAATCGAACATCGTCTTTGTCTCCGAAGGTATCGGTACAGGAATCATTCTCAATAACAAACTTGTGCAAGGCTCCTTTGACGCCGCGGGACAATTCGGGCATATGACAATCAACCCCGATGGCGAATTGTGCATTTGCGGCAACCGCGGGTGCTGGGAAACCTATACATCAAACAGCTCAACGGTGCAACGATATTGTGGACAGAATTTCAACGGCCGGACGAATACAGAGCTGAAGAAAATCATTCAATTGGCACGGAACGGCGATAGCAGCGCCCTGCACGCCATTCGCGAGACCGGGCGCTACTTAGGAATTGGAATTTCTAATATTATGAAAGCCATCGATCCTGAGGTCGTCGTTTTGGGGGGGCTTATCACCGGAGCTTGGAATATCATCTATCCGGAAATCTCCCGGGAAATTGAAAAACGCGTCTTTTTTGGTATCGAAATGAAACGGAATATCGATATTATTCCGACTTCATTACCTGAGCGTTCAAGCCTGATCGGCGCCATCACGTTAGTGATTCGGGAGATTTTTGGAGGATACCGAATTGCGCAATAAGCAATCACTGGAGTTATCAAAAAATTGGATGTTTTTGACAGGATAACAGGATTCTCAAGATGACCAGGATTTCATTTTCAACTTTGGGCCAAAGAAAGGTGAAGGAAACAAGTTAGAGTTTTACCTGGAGAGGAGTCATCCTGTAAATCCGGTTTATCCTGTAATCCTGTCAAAAAAAGAGTCATACCCTGTGATCGGTTACTCCAAAACTGACGGAAGTTATTGATTTTTATTGCAGAAAGACGTATTTTTTTTCTTGAAAAAATCTTGCATTTTTTGTATTTGTAATGTATATATTCTAATGTCTTTTTATTTTAGCCTCTCTCTTTTATAGGAAGGCATTTAACTTATTGTTTTAATATGTGTTACGCAAACACGAAGCAACTCCACATCAAATAAAGTCGGTCACATATTATTTTTGATCGTTACATCAAGAAAATTTATTAGGAGGTCTTTAAGATGCAGAAGCGAAAATTTTGGATACTCACATTTTTGAGCGTCTACATTCTACTCCACACTTACTCAACCGTCTTCGCGGATCCGGTCGACGATATTCTGCGCATCTGGCAAGAGACGATTTGGAACTGGGGGAAACGAATTTTTTGGTTCTTCGGAGTAGCTGCTGCTATCGTGATAGCTGCTTCTCCGGATAACCGGAAGAGAGCTCTTTATGTCTTGGGGGGTGTGATTCTTTTTTACTTGTCGCCTCTCATCGTGGATGTGATTCAGCAAGCAGCCGGACGACCCTTTTAATTCATTCATTTAAGTATCGAAGTAATCAGCTCAGTCTTTGAGAAAGGTCCGCTGGAGAGAGGCCCGTTAGTTATCGGGTGACCGTTATGGAAAAGTTGATCGAACAAACTTTATCGAAGCCGACAATTCAATTCGGTTTACGACCGGAAGATTATCTCATCCTGGTCATCGTTGCCACCGTTGGTAGTTTTTTTTTATCAAAACTGTGGTTGATCGTTATCATTGTGGGGCTTATTATTTTGTTTAATTTCGTCAACAAATCTCAAAGGCGTTACTTCTGGTCTTCGATATATACTTATATCAGGTCGAACCAAAACCTTGACCTCAAGCAAACAAAAAAGTTACCGCCGATTTTAAAAGATTAGGATGCAAGGGATGTTTTTTAGCACAAAGACAAGTTTGACGGACCAATTTCATTCCCACGGAATTTTAGATTTCGGGGGTAAAGGGTATCATGTGCGAAAAGATGGCGCCATCTCAATCTTTTGGAAAATCGAAGCGGGTAATTCTCTGCGATTCACAGAAGAAGATTTTGAACACTACACCATCCAACTGAGTAAAACCATCAATCTCACCCGCGGTAACACTCAGGTTGAATTTCTATACGACAAATATGAAAGCCACTGGGATGGCAAGCTCAACACAGACTTAAAAACAAGACGGCATGAAATTGCAAAATTAATGGAGGTCCGGAAGCGTGAAATTGGCGTCAAGCCCTATTTCACGTGCGATATTTATTTGATCATCACGTTCAATCACCTCATTCAATACAAGCCGCCATTCAGATTTGACTTTTTTCATTTCAATGGTCATAAGAACGGACAAATGAGCAAAGAAAAGTTCCGGCAAGATGTCCGTTTGATCGAGAACACGGCAGAAACCGTGGAAAGCGACCTCCGCTGTTTCACGTTCAAACGCCTGTCAGGCGATGATATTACAAATCTATTAACTTCCTATTACAATCTTACCCATCAACCCGCCGAGCTCAACGTTCGTCCGGAATATTTTAATAGCGACTTGGTTTATAAAAGCTTTAATCCGCGTTACGACGACTTGACGATAGGATTCGACCACTTACTTTTAGCCTCCATGATCGAGCTGCCGGATAAAGCTATCAATCCGATTGAAGTTGACAAACGTTTTTTACGCAGCCCGTTGGAATACTTTTTGAGCCTGCCGTTCCCGCTGCGTTTGAGCGTACGAATTGAAAAACTCCCGAAAGACAAGGCGAATTCTTTTATCTCTCTCAATAGAACCATCAACAAACCGAGGTTTAATAATACCGCGGACATGAAAATACTCGAGCTGGAAGGCGATGAAAACGGAGAACATTTTGATGGGTTAGCCAACGCCATTGAATTTGAAAAAGATTATCTCGCTCACCTATCCTTAACATTTATGACCTGGCATCCGGAAAAAGCAGTCTTAGCCGAGCGCCAGGAACGGATTATTTCCGCATTTACACGGTTCTTTAACTCGAAAGGGATGATCGAATACGGGCAAGACGCACTGAATGTGTTTCTATCCTGTGCACCCGGGAATTACCCGTATCGAAAAATGACGATACGCGGCTCACATCTCGGTCACTTCGTGAATCTTAGCGACCATTATAAAGGGATGAATAGCGGGGTACCGCTCATTAATACAAATGGGGCCCCGGTCCATTACGATCTCTTTTCGACTCAAAACGACAACTACAACTCGCTCATCGTCGGGCCTTCCGGCAGAGGCAAAAGCTTCTTCTGTAACTCACTCATTTTCAACTACATTTCCCAAGGCGTCCCGGTCATCATTTTAGATTTGAGCAACAGTTATAAGCCTATTTCTGATGTCTTGCGGTCCGATTACATTCAAATTGACCGGCGCAAACCCAACTTTCTCGACCCCTTCTACTATTTTAATCCCACACGCCATCCTCATGACAGCCCCGAATACTTAGAAACTCTCACGTACTTGCAGTCTTTCATCAATTTGATGCTCAAAGAAGAGGATGGAGCAAAAAATATGAGCAAGGGGAAAAGAGCGATGACTTATGATGCTTTGGAAAAATACTTCCAAGCACAAAGCCATCAAGAGACCAGCATTCACAATTTCTTGAATTTTATCAAGCACAAAGGCCAGGATATTTTTGTCGACGATTCGACATTTCTCATCCATGTTATCAAAACACTGGGTTACTACTTAGAAAAATCCGCGCTTAAGATATACTTCGACCCGGCCAACCGTAACTATCTCCAAATCGACACAAAGGAAAGCTTTGACTTAATCGTTTTCGATTTAAAAGGAATCGAAAAAGAGATTGAGCTCATGCCGCTGTACGCAAACCTCTTGAGTATGCTGGTTATGGAGGCATTGCATCAAGACTTTTCAAAATTCTTTTTTATCTTGGATGAGGCCTGGAAAGCTCTTGAAAATTCGGAAATTATATATGGTTTGGTTAAGGAGGCAGGACGGAC
>JBHHWX010000274.1:0-8053 GCA_046756745.1 bacterium
CAGGTTTCACTTCATATCAGTCTGAACAGGAAAAACGGTAAATTAAAATCTCCACGAAAGTATCCAATGGGGCAAACCGACAAGTAAATCGTTGTTCACGAAAAAATAAAGTCAAAATAATTTAAGACAAAATAATTCAATCTTTTTTAAGCCTTTCGGAGGCAGCATAGAAATTATTTTGACTCTATTCATTTTGACATCCATTGTTTTGCGATCCTATGAGCGAGAAAACTTTTACCCCGAAAAATCGGGATATTCGACAAACAGAGCACGTTTTCTCCCACAGAACTGGAAATCCCACTGAAATGATTTTTTTCAATTTCTATTTCAATTCTGTGGCAGTTCTGATTCTGTGGGCGAGCTTTACTTGTCGGTTTGAGGCGGAGCTTCGCTAGATAGTTAAAAGAATTTTTGAATCAAACAGTCAAGAGGAGTTTAAGCGACAGTGAAAATTGCGATTATGGGAATTCGTGGCATCCCGGCAAATTACGGAGGTTTTGAAACATTTGCCGAGGAATTGGCGCCCCGGCTGGTTCTTCGCGGTCATGAAGTGACGGTTTACGGCCGTTCGAATACAATCGATTATAAAGACAAGTATTACAAAGGGGTGCGAATTATCATCCTGCCTACCGTGTCGCACAAATACTTTGATACGGTCGCGCACACGTTTCTTTGCGCGCTTCATGCGTTAAAAGAAAAGTACGACGCCATTCTTATCTGCAACAGCGCCAATGCCTATAGCGCTTGGATACCGAGAATAGCGGGCTGCCCGGTGGCGCTGAATGTAGACGGACTGGAGTGGAAACGCGCAAAATGGAATATCCTCGGCAGGTGGTTTTACTTGCTTTCGGAACGGATGGCGACTTTTACTGCCTCGGAAATCGTCACCGATGCTCGCGACATTCAAAAATACTATTTGAAAAAATTTAAAAAAGATTCGACATACATCCCCTATGGCGCACCTATCGGCAAGGTTGAGACAAAAGATGTGTTTCGCGAATTTGGGGTCACCCCTGGAAAGTATGTCCTGTACGTCAGCCGCCTGGAGCCGGAGAATAATGCGCATCTCGTGGTAAAAGCGTTTGAGAAAGTGAAGACCGATATGAAATGCGTCATCGTTGGCGATGCTCCCTACAACGGCCAGTATATCGAGGAATTACGAAAGACCCAGGATCCGCGAATTATTTTCACGGGTTATGTTTTCGGACAGGGGTACCATGAATTTCAGTCGAATGCCTATTTCTATGTGCAGGGAACGGAAGTCGGGGGAACGCATCCGGCTCTGCTCGAAGGTATGGGACACGGTAATTGTGTGCTCGCAAATGACGTTCCGGAGCATCACGAAGTGTTAGGGGACGCCGGGGTTTACTTCAACACTGGCAACAACGGCGACCTGACTGAAAAAATGCAGTATTTGCTCGACAATCCTGACGTCGTCGCTTCGTTCGGCGAGAAGGCGGTCGATCGAATCAAAACACACTACACCTGGGACAAGATCACGGAAGACTACGAAAAGTTGTTTGTTAAATTGGCTAAATTATGATCGCAAAATTAGTCTTAGAAGACGGGTCCCTCTTTACCGGGGAAGCTTTTGGCAGCCCAACCTCTATCGCCGGTGAGGTCGTTTTCAACACCGGTATGGTCGGCTACCCGGAATGTTTTACCGATCCGTCTTATGAAGGCCAAATACTGGTTTTGACCTACCCGCTGGTGGGTAATTACGGCGTTCCGTCTTTTGAAACGAAAGACGGCGGCTTAGAACGAAACTTCGAGTCCCGGAAAATTCATATTGCCGGATTAGTGGTTTCCGAACATTCGCAGCACTATAGCCACTGGAAAGGTCAGAGCAATCTGCACTCTTGGCTTCATGCCAGTCAAATTCCAGGAATCAGCGGAATCGATACTCGACTGTTGACTCAAAAGCTGCGGGAGTACGGCTGTATGTTGGGAAAGATTGTGGTTGAAGAGCATGAAATCGATTTTGTCGATCCCAACCTCGATAACTTGGTAGTGCGCGTCTCTGCATCCGAACCGGTTGAATATGGCCAGGGTCAAAAGCGGGTTCTGCTGATCGACTGCGGTTGCAAGACGAACATTATTCGTTCATTGGTGAAAAGAGATGTCAGCGTCTTGGCTGCGCCCTGGGATTGGGATTTTTCAAAAGAAAAGTACGACGGGATTTTAATCTCAAACGGACCGGGCGACCCACAAATGGTTCGGGCGACGGTGAGTCATATTCGAAACGCACTCAACGACGACCGGCCCGTTTTCGGTATTTGTCTCGGCAGCCAGATTCTGGCATTGGCGGCCGGCGCCGATACCTACAAATTGAAATACGGCCATCGCAGTCAAAATCAGCCGTGCATACTTGTCGGCAGTAAACGCTGTTTTATCACTTCGCAAAATCATGGTTATGCTGTGGATGAAAAGTCGCTGCCGGCGGACTGGGCGCCGTGGTTTTTTAATGCCAACGATGGCACCAACGAAGGCATCCGCCACTTGACAAAACCGTTTATGAGTGTCCAATTTCACCCTGAAGCTTCTCCCGGCCCACTGGACACGGGTTATTTGTTTGATCAATTTGTTGATATGCTTTGATTTACAGTTGGCAGTTGGCAGTTGGCAGTATGCAGTAGGCAATAGGCAATAGGCAGCCTGCATCGTATCTTGGTCTTCTAAAGCAAAGAATAAAAATCGAATCATAAAGAAATGCAAACACTTCCAAAGAAAGTGATTATCCTGGGCAGCTCCGCCCTCAAGATCGGCGAGGCCGGCGAATTTGATTATTCCGGCAGCCAAGCGATCAAAGCACTGAAGGAGTCCGGTGTGAGCACGGTGCTGGTCAACCCGAATATCGCGACTATCCAGACTTCAGAGCATCTCGCCGACAAAGTCTATTTCTTGCCGGTCAATGCTGATTATGTTGAAAAGGTCATCGAGAAAGAACAGCCGGATGGGATATTTCTCGCTTTTGGTGGTCAGACGGCTTTGAACTGCGGCGTGAATCTTTCTGAAAATGGCGTCTTGGAAAAGCACCGCGTTCAGGTGTTAGGGAGTCCCCTGCAAGCTGTGCAAGACACTGAGGACCGGGGACGGTTTATACAGAGATTGCAAGAAATCGACGTGAGAACGCCTCACAGCGTGGTGGCGCATTCGGTTTCAGAAGCGGTTGCCACGTCAAAGAAAATCGGGTATCCGGTGATGATCCGGATCGCGTATGCTTTAGGAGGCTTGGGATCGGGGATTTGTACTTCCGAGGCTGAAGTGAAAGCGCTGGCAGGGAAAGCCTTCTCTTTCACAAATCAAATTCTGGTCGAAGAGTACTTGCAGGGCTGGAAAGAAGTTGAGTACGAGGTCGTTCGAGATATTCATGACAACTGCATCACCGTGTGCAACATGGAAAACTTCGACCCTCTGGGCATTCATACAGGCGAGAGCATCGTCGTGGCTCCCAGCCAGACTCTGAATAATACCGAATATCACATGCTGCGTGAAATCTCCATCCGGATTGTGCGTCACATCGGGATTGTCGGCGAATGCAATGTGCAGTTTGCTTTGGACCCGCAGACCGGCGATTACCGGGTGATCGAGGTCAATGCGCGCTTGTCGCGCAGCTCGGCGCTCGCGTCGAAAGCCACCGGATATCCTTTGGCGTTTATCGCCGCCAAACTCGCCCTGGGATTCGGCCTCACCGATTTAAAGAATTCCATTACGCAAACGACCATGGCGTGCTTTGAGCCGGCGCTAGATTACGTGGTGGTAAAAATTCCACGCTGGGATTTAAAGAAATTCCGCTGGGTCTCCACTCGTATCGGCTCCGGAATGAAATCGGTCGGTGAGGTGATGGCCATCGGGCGTTCTTTTGAGGAGGCGCTGCAGAAAGCCCTGCGGATGTTGGAGATCGGGGTCGAGGGTCTGATCGGAAACGAACATCTGTGTTTCGAAAATCTCGAGGATAAATTAAAGAATCCGACAGATGAACGCATTTTCGCGATTGCTCAGGCTTTAAGAACCGGCTATACCCTGGAACAGGTTCACGATCTCACCCATATCGAACAATGGTTTCTCCATAAAATTCAACATATCTTGGACGTCGAAGACGCTTTAAAAAGATACGCCGATGGAATTTGTCCGAAAGGAGCTTTGCTCGAGGCAAAACGCGCCGGTTTTTCAGATCGCCAAATTTCTCACATCTTAAATTGTCACGAAGACGACATCCGGAGGAGTCGAAAGAATTATGGTTTGACCCCGTCTGTGAAACAGATCGACACGTTGGCTGCGGAATACCCGGCCTCGACAAATTATCTTTATTTAACGTATAACGGTGATGCGGATGACGTCGATTTTCCGCATAACAAATCGGTCATGGTTCTCGGCTCCGGCGTTTATCGAATCGGGAGCTCGGTTGAATTCGACTGGTGCTGCGTCAATGCGGTTATGGCGCTTCGCAAGTTGGGTTACGAAACCATTCTGCTCAACTACAACCCGGAAACGGTGAGTACCGACTACGACGAGTGTGATCGACTCTATTTTGATGAGCTGAGCTTCGAGACCATTCATGAGATTTATGAAAAGGAGCGTCCGGAAGGGATCATCATCTCCGTGGGCGGGCAAGTTCCCAACAACCTGGCTATGAAGTTTCATCAAGCCGGAATGAAGGTTTTGGGAACGTCGGCGTTCGATATCGACCGGGCCGAGGATCGGCATAAATTCTCGACTCTTCTCGATCAGCTCGGCATCGATCAACCCGAATGGAGAGAACTGTCCTCGGTGGAGGAGGCCAGGTCATTTGCCCGAAAAGTAGATTATCCGGTATTGATACGGCCCTCCTACGTATTGAGCGGAGCGGCTATGGGCGTGGCTTCCAACGATTCGGAGCTGAGCACGTTCTTGGAGCGGGCGGTGGATATTTCTCGCGAGCATCCGATTGTGATCAGCAAATTTCTTGTGAATGCCAAGGAGATCGAATTCGACGCAGTCGCTCAAAACGGCGAGATCATCGTGCATGCGATCTCGGAGCACGTAGAGAACGCCGGCGTCCATTCCGGAGACGCGACGTTAGTGCTGCCGCCGCAACGCACGTACATGGAAACCATCCGGAGGGTTCGGAATATTGCCCGAGAAATAGCCAAAGCATTAAACATAACCGGTCCTTTTAACATCCAGTTTATCGCCAAAAAGAACGCTGTCAAGGTCATCGAGTGCAATTTACGGGCGTCTCGCAGCTTCCCGTTCGTCTCGAAAGTGTATAAAGTCAATTTCATCGATTACCTGGTGCGAATCCTCATGGATGAGCCTGTGGAGAAATGTGAAAAATCGTTCATGGACCTGGGATACGTTGGGGTGAAAGCGCCGCAGTTTTCGTTTACACGCTTGCAAGGCGCCGACCCCACGTTAGGCGTGGAGATGGCGTCTACCGGCGAAGTGGGGTGTCTGGGAGATGATTTCGAAGAAGCGTTTTTGAAAGCTCTGATTTCGGTTGGATTCACAATGCCGGTACATGCGGTTCTGCTTTCGACCGGTCCTCTTGAAAACAAAGCCGAATTCGTCTCGAGCGCCAGGATACTGCAAGACCTCGGGGTTCGCATTTTTTCGACCGCAGGGACTTCCAAGTTCATGAAACAATACGGTATCGAGACGGATATTCTGCATTGGCCGTTAGAGAAAAAAAGTCCGAATGTTCTGGAATATTTGAGCGATGGAAAAATAGATTTGGTCATCAATATTCCTAAGAATTATCAAGAAGAAGAATTGACCAACGATTATATGATAAGAAGAAATGCTGTGGATTACGGGATACCTTTGATCACGAATTTGCAGCTTGCGAATCGTTTTGTCGAATCGCTCGCATACAAGCAGCCGGAGCAATTGGGAATAAAGAGTTGGGATGCTTATGAGTGATGACAACTCTGGGCTGTCCAAAAAGGGAAAAAGATGTCTTTGCGAGGAGCGCAGCGACGAAGCAATCTCCCGCTTTTAAGCACAAAATTAGGAGATTGCTTCGCTTCGCTCGCAATGACATGACCCCTTTTGGACAGCCCCGCACTAATCTAAGAGACTGTATTTCGATTTTATATGGTTAACGCTGGTTTAGATAAGGATGCTGTGAAACAGAGTTTCACGAATTATCGCGTTCCAAAACAGAGTTTTGGAACGAGTAGTAGTTTTGGAACGAGTAGTCATACCCTGTGAGAGAAATGACGACACAAACTGCTGTCAGGCGTAAGAAAAAAAACCGAAAACCGGAGAATGTTTTCCCGAAACTGAATGCGAGAACCGTGCTTATTATCCTTTTCGCGCTGGCTTTTGTTTTTCGCCTGTTTTTAGTGAAATACCGCTTTGCAATCGCTTTTGATGAAGTGAACTATCTCAAGCTTGGCGTCAGCGGCTATTTAACCGGGTTCTCGGCTGTGTTACACACGTATTGGTCGCCTCTGCTGCCGGCTTTGATTTCCATTTTTTGTGTTTTCCTTGACGATTACGTATTTGCCGGCCGGATGATTTCCATGATTGCCGGATCGCTCCTTGTTATCCCGGTCTATTTTCTCGGCAAATATGTTTACGATAAATGGGTCGGCCTCTTGGCTGCAGGAATTGTTGCTTTTTTTCCGCCTTTGGCATTTCAATCGACCCAGGTTTTAACCGAGCCGATTTACATGTTGCTAGCGACGTGTGCAGTGCTTTTCGGGTTACGAATGGTGCACCGGTACTCGACCGGTTTTGCTTTGCTGGCAGGCCTGGTCGCAGCCTTGGCTTATCTCGCTCATCCGCAAGGAATCGGCTTCTTCTTGGTTTTAGCGTTTTGGATCGTGTTCGGCGCCGTATCCAAACTGTTTTTGATTCGCCCGCTTCGGATGGTCTATCTTTTGAGCTCATTCCTGTTCGGCTTTTTGATCGCTGCCGCGCCTTATTTGTGGTATCTCAAGAAAACCACCGGCCACTGGACATTCAGCGCCAAGGCGTCGGCGAACTTGCAAATGGCCGCCCCGCAGCAGGGTGAGGGAGACCCGTTCCGCTCTTTGGACTCGAACAACCAATCCGTGCCTATCGATCAAATTTTTCATCAAGGAAACTTCTTACAATCGACTCGAGGCGGATCAAAACCGGTCCGTGAAGTTCGTTTGGGCCGCGTTCTGTTTAAATACGTAAAAAATTTGACCAACGTGCTGGCTAGCGCCATACCACCACTGCTGACAACTGTCCCGCTGATTCTGCTTGCGATCGGCTTATTAGGATCGGAATGGCAGCCCGGGAAAGGCAAGATGATTTTCTATCTTCTGAGCTTTGTCGGGTTCTTTTGGTTTATCTTGATTCCATCCTTTCACATTAATTTGAGGTATTTCTCTCCTCTCTGGCCGGTTTGCTCTCTGTGGATGGCGAAGGGAGTGGTCAATCTACAGGAGTGGCTGAGCTTGAATATGTCTGTGCGAAAACGCGCGAAAAAAATGGGCCTATCCCCCGCAGTGTTGTCAGCCGTTTTTATTTTAACGACGGTCTTGGCCTTAGGTTTTATGCCTGAGTTTGGCCGCGTCCTCGCGAGAACGCCGGATAATGGCGACTATTGGGCGGATCCGGTTGAACAGAAAAAGGCGGGTTTGTGGCTCAAAGAAAACACCACCGGACCGAGAATTATCATGAGCCGCGGCCATGCTGTGGATATTTACGCTGGGAATTATGACATCACCCAATCGGTTACGCTTCCGAAAGCGAGTTTGGAACGCGTTTTGGAATACGCAAAATATCGCAATGTGGACTATTTAGTGGTGAACGAACGCTACATAAAATCGTACCCCGAAATGAACGTGTTGCTGGAAACTCGCGATAACATTTCAGGACTCGAGCTTATTTATGATGAACGCGACGTCTCCGGACTTGCGACTAAAATTTATCAAGTTCTCAAATGACTTTACAAAAATTAGAAAAAAGACTTTTCCAGCTTTTGATACTAGCCCTGCCTCTCGGCTTGGGTGTTTTCTATACACATTTGATCGAAACGGATCTTATCTATGCCTATGATTTGGCTTTAGGGGCCCTGCTGCTACTTTGGTTGGTC
>JBHHWX010000275.1:0-8053 GCA_046756745.1 bacterium
GCTGGTGATCGCTCTGCTGACCGTGAGCACGCAGGCGATTCGGGCGGCTTTGGCGAATCCGGTGGAGAGCCTGCGGTACGAGTGAATTTTGTTCATGAGCTAATTCGCTGAGTCGGACGCGAACTCTTTTTAGTAATTCGCCAGGTTCTAAAACGAGTAATCCAAGTAATCAAGTCAAGGCTATTTAAATTGTATCTTGTAATATAGTACATCCAACAAATCACAATAACTAAGCCCACTTGGAGGACTAAAAATGTTTCTGTTAACGAAAAGCGCCGCTCTGCTGTTCCTCGTTTTACACGCCGCTCCGGTTTCATCTGAGACAGGCAGCTTCAACGATGATCTGAGCGATGGCATCCATCTTTTTGAAGCTGGGAAATTAGATGCAGCAAAGGAAATTTTTGAAAATTTCTTAGAGGAGAATCCTGAGAACGCAGAGGCCTACTATTACCTTGGCAGAACACTTTTCAGAAAAAATGACCTAAAAAAAGCGGAGAAGAATTTCAAAACGGCGGTTAAGTTAGTTCCGAATAGTTCACTTTACCACACCTGGCTTGGTCATACGTACGGGAACAGAATCAACAATGTTGGCTTTTTCAAAAAAATGGGGATGGCCAAGAATATCAAAAAGCACTATCGGATAGCACTCGATTTGGATGAAAACAACATCGATGCTCTCGATGGGATCATCACCTTTCACACTGAGGCCCCGGGAATTGCCGGAGGCAGCAAAGACAAAGCGAAAGAGTATGCCGCAAAGTTGAAAAAATTGGACAAATACCTAGGATACAGTGCTTTTGGACGTATTTACGAAAAGGAGAAAAAATATGACTTAGCCGAAGCCGAATATAAATCCGCAATTACAGAATTTCCCGAAAAAATCAATATCCGTTTCAGACTTGGGTATTTTTATCAGCGACGCGAAAAGTTTGATGAAGCATTCGACGTCTTCGAGAAAATGCTCGCCGATAGCTCGAACAACCTTGCCGCCCTGTATCAGATCGGGAGAACCGGTGCATTATCGGGTCAAAACCTGGATCGCGCTGAAGAATGTTTTAAACAGTACGTGCAGCATCCGGAAGAGGCTAATCCTTCTAAGGCCTCCGCACATTGGCGACTCGGAATGGTCTATGAGCACAAGCAACAAAAGGATTTGGCGCGTGAACACTACCGGATGGCGTTGAAACTCGAGCCGGATCACAAACAAGCTAAGAAAGCTCTAAAAAAATTGCAGTGAATAAAAAAGGAAAAAACATGTGTCGGAGAATAGTTTACTGGACATTCATAATTTCTTTTGTGCTTGTGTTTCATTATAAAGTGTGGGCACAAGGGCCAGGTGTGTCATACTATTACAATCGAGCTACGGAATTGTCGTGGGCTGAATGTCATTTGTATCAACAAGGAGGGTCAAGACAGAAAATACCTTTCTTGCCGGTAACCAATTATGTTTTTCGGTCTCCATCCGGTACTCAGAAATATAGCAATGACATAGATGTAAACGCCCCGATTGTATTTGTCGGAAATGGTATTGTGAAAGAAAATGAATGGAACAGTTACGTCGGCAGAAGACTCGATTATACTTCCGGTGACATAAATGTTACCGGGAAAATTGTGATGTTCTGCTATGATTTCCCTGACAGCATAGAATTAGAACTTAAGGAAGATATGCCATTAGAGCTTCGCATAGTCGAAGCTTCATCTCGGAATGCTTCAGGCGTGATACTCTTTTCCAATAAACAGGCGTTTCCGTTTTTGTATCTGAGGTATAAAACGGAGTCGGATATTCCGCACATCCCGGTAATTAGCATAACCAAGAATTCGGCAATGACTATTTTATCGAGCGCCGGTTTTGACAGCGATTTATTTTTCAAGCAGTGGGAAGAGTCGGGAAAGCCGAAATCGGCAGAGCTTATTTCAAATGTGAGGTTAACAATCAAAGGGAATTTCGACAACGTAGAGACAGAGAAATTCTCGTTTCACTTTCGTAGGGAGCTCATTTCAAAAGAGGCCATGGAGGAGCTTTCTCAGGTAAATGAAAAATCCTTACAATTTCTGTTTGATTGTTTTGAGGAAATTGGGCCGTTACGTTGGGAAAAACTTTTTAGTGTGTATTTTCGCGATTATGACTCAAAGGTCTTTTATACTCATCATTGGGGAAAAGGGATGGCGGGCGATGCGGGAGTATTTATGGTTTACGAGGGGAAAGTGCCGGATTTTGGCTTAGCGGTCCATGAGAATGGACATAAACTGACAATGCTGAATTGGGGTGGTTCCAGTTCTTTCATGAGTGAGGGAGTTGCTAAGTATGTTGAGGCTCTCGCGATTGACAAAAATGAAAATCACTTTAGAACAGTGCAATTTCTTAAAGAAGACAATCTATTCCCATTGGAAGAAATGGTTGAATTTAATATAGGGATGCCCGGCCTGAAGACAACTGTGGGTTATCCTGCCGCAGGTTCTTTTATAGGATTTCTCGTCGACGCTTATAGTATGAAATCCGTTAAAGAAGCCTATATTCTCGAGGGCCGTTCTGATAAAGAAAGAAAAATGAACAACAGTTGGGAAAAAGTCTTCAAGAAATAGTTTTCCTTCTTAAAATGTCCGATTATTCGATATCACGGCGAATATAAGGCATATTTTCATGTCCATCGTAAAATAGTCGCGAGTATTTTAGGATGACGTTAAATTTACTCGAAATATACTGGTTTTTTTTCTTCACTGCAAGTGAAAAAACTCGACATCTGTTCGTTTACGTACACTGGGTGTTATGCTAGCGGATAGTTTTTGTTGCAATAGCATGTAAAAATGCGTTATCTCCTTTAAAAACAGGCATGGCACACAATTTGTTGGTTCATACTCAGCAACTGCTAAGATTAGCCGCAGGTCCGCCTGATGAGAAACCATCAGATTCCGAGATGCATGAGGTCGATTGCGGATTTGGGGTTGGCGATTTCGGAATAAATCCTCAATCCGCAATCTGCAATCCGCATTCCGAAATCCGAAATCCGAAATGGAGGTGTCATGTTCAAAAACTACCTCAAAATCACTTTCAGAAACATCTTCAAATTTAAGGTTTTTACATTCATTAATGTTACGGGCTTGGCCACCGGAGTGGCGGTATGTTTGCTCATCCTCATGTATGTGGTCAACGAGCTGAGTTATGATAATTTCCACAAAAACAAAGAGAGAATCGTTCGCATTGCCGTGGAATGGGGCCAAGAACAAAGAACAATGAAATTTGCCGGCTCCATGCCGGCGCTGGCCCCCGCCCTGACGGACCAAGTTCCGGAAGTTGAAAAAGCGGTGCGCATTCAAAAAGATTACGACGCTGTTTTCGTCAACCGGGCGCATGAGAGAGTAAAGGAAGAAAACGTATTCTTCGCCGATCCGCAGGTATTCGATATCTTCTCGTTTCACCTCTTGCAAGGTGATGAGGCCACGGCTTTGATTGAGCCTTTTTCAGTGCTGCTCACCGAATCACAAACGAAAAAATATTTTGGCGACGACGATCCGCTGCTGCAGTCTTTGATGTACGGCGATAAACCTTTGAAAGTCACTGGTGTCTTAGCGGACATCCCGGCGAACACGCATCTGAAATGTGAGTTCTTGGTTTCCTACTCCACGTTGGCGGCTTTAGGCAGAAAGGCCCAAATGCCGTGGAATCAGTGGGGCGACGACCTGACTTACCTCCTCCTAAAAGAGCACGCTTCGCTCCCGGCGCTAATGAGCACATTGGATGATCTTCTATCAAAAAATGCCGGGGAATGGTTTGCCGCACGGATGAAATTCATTGCCCAGCCGCTCTCGGACATCCATTGGGAGCTGGAATCGCGCGGCGATATCGGCCCCAAGGGCAATAAAATGTATGTCACCTTGTTTCTCTCCGCCGCCATTTTCGTGCTGCTCATCGCCTGCGTTAATTTTATGAATCTCTCCACTTCGCGCTACCTCGAACGGATGCAGGAAGTCGGCGTGCGAAAAGTCGCCGGCGCCAAACGCGGACAGTTAATCGCACAATTTCTGACCGAATCGTTCTTGATGGTCATATTCGCCGTATTCGTTGGGCTGGTCTTGTTTGAGCTGACGCAATCAATGCTGTACTCATACCTGAATTCAAACATCATGCTCAGCTCGATGCATTTCAAATATCTACTTGCAATTGTCGTGGGGCTGGTCGGCGTGGTCGGATTCCTTGCCGGGTGCTATCCCGCACTTTTTATGTCAAAGTTTCAACCCGTCGACATCATCAAAGGCCGGTTTCCCGGAGAATCGCGGGCAGCGCTTTTTCGAAAGATTTTAGTAGTCGCGCAGTTTGCTATTTCAATCATTCTCATCCTCGGCACACTCATCATCTACCGGCAACTAAATTTTATGAAAAACACCGACCTGGGTTTTGAGAAAGAGGACGTTCTTCTCATTCAATTTCCTTCTGCTGTCAAAGAAGTGCGACCGGCGTATGCACTTTTGAGAGACGAAATATCAAAAAATCCCTCTGTCGTCGACGTTTCGGGCGCTTATACGGTTCCGGGCGTGAACAGCCGGATGAGCATCAGTGTGACGCCGGAAGGAAGCTCAGCGGAAAATTCACTGGATGTGCAAGCGCTGCCGGCAGATTATGGATTCGTTTCCGCGATGGGCCTCACGATCATTGACGGCAGGGATCTTTCCAAAGACTTTTCGCTGGATGAACAGGAAAGCGTCCTTCTCAACCAAACCGCGGTCAAAGCGCTCGGTCTGGAGAAACCGGTGGGAACAAAACTACAGATACCCGGGAATGAGCGATACCGGGATGTGACCGTCATCGGCGTGGTCCGGGATTTCCATGTGCAATCGTTGCACCACAAAGTCAACCCCACGCTCATTTACATCAACCCAAACATGTTTATCCTGATGGCTTTGAAAATCAAACCAGAAAATGCGCAGCAAACGATCGCTGACATTCAAAGAGTCTGGAGCGGGGTGTTGCCCGATGTGGAGTTTCGTTACAAATATATGAAAGACGCTTATGATAATTTGTATAAACAGAGGACAAGACCGGAAAGTTATTATCTATATTTACCGCGCTTGCTTTGCTTATTTCTTGTTTGGGCTTGTTTGGATTGGCTTCGTTCATGACCAACAAACGTACCAAAGAGATCGGGGTGCGCAAAGTTTTGGGCGCCACGGTGACGAACATTGTTAACTTGCTGTCGAAAGATTTCGTCAAACTGGTGCTGGTCGCTAATTTCATCGCATGGCCGGTGGCGTGGTGGGCGATGAACCGTTGGCTGGAGAATTTCGCCTATCGCATCGAAGTTTCGTGGTGGGTGTTTGCGCTGGCTGGCGGGTTGGCGCTGGGGATTGCCCTCTTGACGGTGAGCACGCAGGCCATCAAAGCCGCATTAGCCAATCCGGTTGAAAGCTTAAGATACGAGTAAAGTTTGCTGACTGGCGGCGGCTTGCCCCGTGAGATAAATGTGTTCAATTTCACGAAGGTATAGCAAGCTATGATATGCCGAACGGAATAGTCTTGATCTCAAATCCATTTATCTCACGGGGCTGGTAAATCCGGTGGAGAGTTTGCGGTATGAATGAACTCTATTCGCTGGATAACTCGCTGAGTCTGAGACGAATCCTTTTTATTAAATCGCCCGGTTGCAAAACAATCAATCCAAGTTCGGAATCGGGATAAAAATCTTTGGTGTTGAATGTGACTAAGAAGTGGGCCTTTATTCTGAGAGCGGCGGTAAGAATGGGTAAATCTTTCTGATGTGCCATTTTGCTGTATTCAGCGGTTTCTTCTCCAGAAGGGTTCTCGAGGACCGTCAAGGCATGCGAGACGATCTGTTCAAAAGAGGGCAGAGCGTCGGGCAGTTTGTCGTGCAGATTTTTGAGACATTCGTCGACCACTTTTGGGGAGATGAATCCTTGAATCAGTCCTAACTCGGACAATTGTAACAATATAAAAGCCGCACCCTGACGGGAAGCAGAACCGGCAATGAGGGCATCCGAATCAAAAAATACTTTAGCAATGGAGAATTTATCAGACATGAATCATTCAGATAAAATCATGAGTCCTGATTACGAAGCGCCCGCACACCGTCGATTAATTCAGCCAATGAAATATTATTTTTCTGGCGGAGTTTCTCGATTTGTGCGACTAATTTGGGTAATACAGAAAGTTTCGGGCTTAGAAAGATGCCTTCATCAAGGTCGATTAGCGTCACCGGATCGCCTTCGTCGAGTTGATACCGTTTCCTTAGTTCCATAGGAAGGGTCAAGGCGCCTTTTTTTCGAATTTGAATGGTTTTTGTCATCGTATCTCCTTTCTGATTTTATGAAATTCGGAATTTCCGAATTAAGTTAAGACATAGATATGTAAATATCAATCAAAATTTTGATGTGCTGCCGTTGTGACCGCCCTGCTGACAGTGAGCACGCAGGCGGTGCTGGCGAATCCGGTGGACTCCTTAAGATTTGAATAAAAAAATCAGATCCAGAATATCGGAATGGAGGAGTTGGGGTATGAATAGTGTTTTAAATAGGTCGATTTTCCTGTACCGCGCGGACCAAAAAGAAAGAAGCTCTGTTTTGGTTCTTTGAAAAATCTCGGAATATAAAATTCCATTTTGCGCCTCATTTTGGAATTACTGCTTCCAAAATTAGGAATAGATGGCATTAAAATCAAGAAATAGTTTTTATTAGTTTTTATCATTTTTTCTGGACAACTAGATCATCTGCGTTCCATTCTTCATCTACGGGTGAGATAATGTCTTTGATAATAGCAGTCTTGCTGAGTTTTCGTAGGGCTTTGCTTTGCCTTATCTCTGGAGTTCTCCGGGGGAGACAAGACGTGCAATTTCACGGCTAAAGGAGAAAATCATGTTCAAAAACTACTTCAAAGTCGCCTACCGAAACCTTCTCAGCAATAAGCTGTATGCCGTTATCAATATTTTCGGTCTGGGCGTGGCGATTGCGTTTTGTATCGTAGCTTATCTGAATCACACCTACAATTACATCTTCGATAGCTTTCACGAAAAGGCCGGGCAAATCTTCCGGGTCAAGACGGTCATGATGTTTAACGGGCAAGAAGAGTACTGGGGGAGCGTCCCGCGGCCGCTGGCGCCGGCGCTGGCCGGGGATTTTCCGGAGGTGGAGCGCGCCCTGCGTCTGACTCAAAGCCGCGCGACATGTCGATTTGGCGATAAGGTCTTCAACGAAACCATTTTGCACACCGACCCCGGCTTTTTTGAAATGTTCGATTTTCCGCTAAAATACGGCAGCCCGGACGTGCTGCGGGACAAAAGCAAAGTCGTATTGAGCGAAAAATTCGCCCACAAATATTTTGGCGATGAGAACCCGCTTGGCCAGCAGATCACCCTGCGCTATGGCGACAAGCAAACCCGCGAGTTTTTCATCGGCGCGGTGGCGGAAAAAATCCCGGATTACTCCAGCATTCAGTTTGATGTGCTGGCGGCGCTCGAGGTTCTGTTGGATGTGGGCAGAGACCGAGCCAACGACTGGACGGATTGGGCGCATGTCGCCTTCATGCAAGTCTCCGACCCGGCGCAGCTTTCCACCATCGTGAATCAGTTGGACGGCTACATCGCCGCCCATAACGACGCTGCCCCTGATCAGCCAATTGCGCGTTTCTATTTTGACCCTCTCAGAAAACTCGCCTTAAACGCCTGGAAGGAAGACCTCGACGGCGATATCTTGAAACGCGCGATGCACCCGGCGGGTATGATTTCGCCCACGATTATCGCCGTGCTTTTGCTGCTGATGGCCTGCTTCAATTATATCAACACGTCGATTGCCTTTTCTTCAAAACGTTTGAAAGAGATTGGCGTGCGCAAAGTCATAGGCGGAGCGCGCCGTCAGTTGATCGCCCAATTTCTGGGCGAGAATTTCTTGCTTTGCTTGCTGTCGCTGATTTTGGCTATGGGGCTTGCAGAAATTTTTGTTCCGGCCCACGACAACCTGTGGGTATATTTCGAGCTGACCCTCGATTACAGCGAGAACTTTGGGCTGCTCGCCTTTCTCGCAGGACTGCTGCTGTTGGTGGGCGTTGGCG
>JBHHWX010000276.1:0-8045 GCA_046756745.1 bacterium
AACACGGGGGTGCGATGGTGCTATCAAGCGAGGACAGGCCAGCTCATGTATCAAAAACGACTCGGCAGCGGCCGTGACGGCTTCACGGCCTCACCGGTTGCCGCAGACAGCAAAATCTATTTCACCAGTGAAGACGGCGATGTTTATGTGATCCAAACCGGTCCGGAATTCAATTTACTCTCGGTCAACTCGATGAATGAAATCTGTATGGCAACTCCGGCAATTTCCGAAGGCGCGCTGTTTTTCCGCACCCAGCATCATGTCGTCGCCGTGGCAGCGAAATGATCAAGCTCCTGTCCCGCTGCTGGAATCAGGACAATTGCAGCAATGCAAACCACCTGTAAGCGTTCTAAGCAACGATCATGATAAATGGGTGTGTCAAAGCTTTATGAAAAAATGAAAACAATATTTAAACGCAGAGTGCGCGGAGAACGCAGAGAAAAACGAGATAAATTATTATGAATGAGAACGAAAACTCTGCGTATCTCTGCGAACTTTGGGTCTCTGCGTTAAGATAAGATATGTCTTACAGAACAACTTTTTGTGTTTAGAAAGGACTGAATAATGAAAAGCATCGTACCTTTTCTTTCGTTTGTTTTGTTTTTATCGGCGCCCCGGCTTTATGCCCAAAACTATCAGGTGAACCTGAATCTCATGCTTGGTAACCCGCAAAATGAATTCGATAGTAATGTCGATGATATAGGACTCGGGGTTGCAGGCAGTTAGGTGCTAAATATAGAAAGGAGGAAAACATGTATAAGTCCAAGAACCTTAATTCTATTTGGAAAAGATTCATTGTGATTTTCATAGTGCAATCAATGTGTTTCTTCTTTGCTAATACTTCATACAGTCAAGAGACCGCCAAAAAGGGGCTATTTCGTAAAAAGATTGGCGATAAATGGGGTTTTATTGACAAAACCGGTAAACTGTTTACTGAGCTTTTTGATAAAACGTCAGATTTCTCTGAAGGACTGGCAGGCGTGAAAGTCGGCGATAAGTGGGGCTATATCGACAAAACAGGCAAAATGGTAATCCAACCAAAGTTTGAAACTCAATATATTATGGGTAACGCCTCAGAGTTTTCTGAGGGGTTAGCTCGCGTATTTTTTCCACTTAGCCAATCTGTGGAAATTCGCTAATATCGTGAAATAATCAAAACTGAACGACTCAGGACTATTTAAATTCTGGTGTTCTTTTGCTAACAAGCGTTTCCTCGCAATCTGACGGACGAATTAAGATTTGGGGTAGAATACAAGAAGTTGATAAATACTTAAGAGTCATCCTGCTTGAAGATGAGGAAACTGTGCACAACGCTTTCTTTGACAGATCTTTCAAAGGAGAAAAGTAAATGAAAATCAAATACTTTGAGGACACTGATACGCTTTATGTCGAGTTGTCAAATTATGAGGTTGCCGAAACTAAAGAACTGAATGAAAACCTCTATGTCGATCTCGATGCTGACGGGAGAGTTGTCAGTCTCACAATTGAACATGCCAAAGCAACCTCTGGGAAATTCGATTTTTCTTACGAAACTGTCGCAGCATAATATCTATGCAGGGTTTGGCGAGTGAGTGGAACACTGCAAGGTTTGGGCTTCTCTCAGAGTTCATTTTTTAATTGTGTTTCTAAACTGGAGTTTGGGAACAAGTTTTTGCTTAAGTTGACACCAATGCGCAGGCTCTCAGGACGACTGATTGCATGGCTTAGGGTCGAGTAATCTGCTGGTGTGGGAGGGGAGCGGTCGTGAGGCCGCTCCCTATCCCGATTACTCTCATTAATCACACAATAAATTAAGAAAATATCTTATGGCAAAAATAGGTAGGAACTCCCAATGCCCATGTGGTAGTCGTAAAAAATATAAGCATTGTTGCGAACAGAAAGAGCTCGTCATGCGACAGAGCAAACTTCCACCAGGACGCTTCCGTTACGAGTCTGGCAGCTATGGATCTTCGGGTCGTGGGTATATGCCTTCTATTATGTGTTATAAAGAGGTTGGGGATGATTCATGGAAAGAACATTTTTGCCTTGTGAAGCATGATGTAATACTTGACGATGAAGATGAAGCGGTGGCAATCGCTGAACAGGATATCGCTTCCGCTCATAATCTCAAGGCCAACGGCGGGAGCATTCATGATTTTGCACTGTATTTAAGACACGCGGGCTATAAGAAAGTTACTGATTTTCAATTAATCAAGAATTGAACAACATTATCAGACATTGAAAATTTCATTTCGCAAGACAGTCCCCAACGTGCAGCGAGGTTTGTAAATTACCTGATTCAAAGAGGGGAAGGAGTTTCTAAGAATCCTCGAATAGGGCGAATTGTTCCCGAAATCTCTCATCCTAACGTGAGAGAAATCATTGCCAAAAAATATAGAATTGTTTATCGAATTTAAGAGATGGCTATGTTTGCAAACTTGCAAAAATTCATTACTCCAACAATCCAATGCTCCGTTTGATTAAAACTTAACATATTTCATTCTTTTGCATAAAAACAAAGTTTTCGGGGATAATAGAATAGATGCGCACAATTGACGAGCAATTCTCTAAAGAACCTTCATTCTGGCAGAGGCTGCTAAGAGATTTTCGGCTATTAAATCGGCTTGGAAGAATGGTCTTGGCGTACTTCACTGAGGGCCGCCGTATTCGGCGTCTCTACCGTCAGAAGCAGGCACAGGGTGACATCTTTTGGGTCGATGAGGAAGTGAAGTCATGAAGCCGCATAAGCCACCGCCAGCCACTTATGCTTTTGGATATAAAACGCCGCCTCAACCCGGGAACGAGATCAACGGGTTAGGCGTTAAGGAAAAGATTCGAGCTAAGCATGTTTTCCACGATGCAGGCGGCGGTGACTTGCCCTGGCATGCCCTGGATGAGTTTTTCAGTTACATCAGTTCTTGGGGAATCGTCAAACACATTCTCGCCAACGTCTGGCAGCTTCGTCGCCAGGACGGGCCTGTGAATCGGAAGCGACACGAAGTGAACGATCCGGAAGCGATGGCTGCTGAAATCAAAGCGAAAGCGAAGGAGTTGGGCGCGGAACTGGTTGGCGTTACGCACATGAGCGACGAAGCTGTTTATGAAGGCTGCGAGGTTTCTTTCAAATATGCGATTTGTATTGGGCTGTCCATGGACCGGCAGGAGATGAGCCAGGTTCCGCATGAACGGGCCGGCATCGAGGTGATGCGGACGTACCGGAAAATATCACGCATCGCCATCGAGCTTGGTGAAACCATCCGGGCGATGGGCTGGCCGGCCAAAACTTACGGCAATCCCAACAGCACGGATATTTTGCACATCCCATTGGCGATTAACGCCGGTCTGGGCCAGCTTGGCAAACACGGCTCCATGATCAGCAAAGAGTTTGGCTCTAATTTTCGGCTGGCGGCTGTGGTCACCGACCTGCCGCTGGCGATTGATAAACCGGTTGACCTGGCAGTCGAGGATGTCTGTGTGAGCTGCCAACGCTGTGTGATCGATTGCCCGCCGGGTGCTATTTTTAATGAAAAGCAACTCGTGCGTGGCGAAAAGAAGTGGTATGTGGATTTTGACAAGTGCATTCCTTATTTTGTCAAAACCTACGGCTGTGCCATCTGTATCGAGGTCTGCCCCTGGAGCGAACCCGGACGGGGCGAGTGGTTGGTTGACAGGATGATGGCCCGGCGTAAAAAATGGCAAATCTATAAGAATGAGTAAATTGCAAGAAGGTCCCATCTCTGCAGCGACGGGACATCTGCCCCGCCAGAGATTAAACAGAGGAAAGGAAAACGCTATGAAGATTAAGAAAATGGCTGTATTGCTCTCGCTAGGAATTCTCGTTTCACTCACGTCTACGGATCTGGCTTTCGCGATGCAAACGGTATTCCCGACCGGAACCACCCTCTATAAACCTACTGAGGCTTACAGCAGCTATCTTCTGATATCAGACCACAGTGCGGTGGGCAATCATGCGAGCGCCAAGGTCAGGGAAGCGGGCGCAGGCACAATCCCCGATGATGTCCGTCTCATCGACATGAATGGCAATGTGGTGCATGTATGGAAAGTGGCTGCTTTTTTCAATAAGCGCAGCCGGCTCCTTCCTAATGGGCATCTGGTCTATGCTGGGCCCAACAAGACGATCTATGAATACGACTGGGATGGAAACGTGGTCTGGACTCACAAGGGTATCGGTTCCATTAACGACATGCGCATCTTGTCCAATAATAACCGGCTGCTTATTGCCCATGAACCGATGCCAGAGGAGTTCCAGAAACAGGTTAAAGATGTCGAAATCGCTCCCTGGTGGCCACTTCGGAAAAGGGGCAGCGAAGAGAAGCAATTGAGCTCCAATCTTTACGAAATTAATTTAGCAGGAGAAGTTGTCTGGGAGTGGCATGCGTATAATCATCTCGATCTGAACAGATTTTCACCGGCGACTCCGGAAGGGGATTGGCTGCACGTGAATTCGGTAGCTCCCCTGCCCGAGAACAAGTGGTACGACGCTGGCGACGAGAGATTCAGACCCGGCAATATTGTGCTCAATGCGCGAAACATCGACGCCATCTACATCATCGACAAACAAACCAAAAAGATCGTCTGGGAAGGCACGCATAACTACAAGGGTGGGATGGCTCATTGCCACGAACCGGAAATGATAGAAAAGGGACTGCCCGGGGCCGGCAATATCATCTTATTTGACAATGGCCTCTTTACCCGGCATCGAGCCCATACCGGACAGTCGTTCATCATAGAGATCAATCCGGTCACTCAAGAAATCGTGTGGATATATGAAACCAAAGGTTATGCAAACATCAAGTTTTTCAGCAAGACCATGGGAACCCAAAAGCGGCTTCCTAACGGCAATACGTTCATAGCCGAGGATAACAAGGGAAGACTCTTTCAAGTAAAACCGGATGGCGAGATTGTCTGGGAATTTGTTAACCGGGGCGGCACAACTCGTCCTTCGGTTATTCCCTACGATTATACCCCGCAGCTCAGGGCGCGGCCTAAACCGGAAGAGCTTGCCGTGACGCCGCCAAACAATTTGGAATGGCACATCAAGCCCGATAAATTCAGAAAAAAGGGCGAATTTTGATGACGGACATGAAACCCATTCGTGTAATTGTTGACAATGCTATTAATGAGAAGTCGATTCTGTGGCATACCTTCCAAGAATGGCTGGGTGATAAGCCCGCGGAATACTTGTTTCTGGAGAAGGCCCACAAGGGAATCCCTGACGTAGAGATTCTTGACAAGTTGCTTACCAAAAGCACTATTCTATTAACTCTCGATCGAGTTCTACATAATCGCGCCTGCAATCGGGGAATGCGCTCTTTCACGTTGAATTCACAGGGTCAGTTGCAGAAAAGACGTCTGCCGAATATCATTGAGCCGAAAGGGCCCACGGCGCCCAGCGTTTTAAAGGAGTTGAAGAGTGATTATACGACGGCGATGTCGGAACTGACTCTTAAGCTGACAAACGGGTTATCGCCAAAGGAACTGAAATCTTTGCGAACTCGGCGTCGACGGATACGCAGTTATTTTGGCTCGGCTGCCAATCTGAGCAGTGTGGCTATGACCATAGATGCTACGATGATAAAAGAGAAAGCGCTTTGTGGATATGCCATCAAGATTGCGGGGCATGCTCGCGTCAAGGGGCTTCGGGCCAGTGAGGGCTATTGTGTGACAAGCGTCGCAGGCTATGACCCGGCATATCCTGCGATACATGCTTTATGTGCTTCATTTTACTTACATCTCGATCAGGTACCCACTGAGCTTTTTATTATTTCGGAAGAAACTCTTAACCTCTGTAAGGCCCTGATGAGAGCAACGCTTGAAAGGGTAACTCAGCCGAGTCACCGAGCTCTGTGGACAATGCTTCGTGGCATACCTGAGCTGCAGTTGTCGCCTTGCATCAAAGGTTATTTTTATGAAAAGATGAAACAAAAGCTCAAACAGCTCTCAAGTATGCGAAGTAATGAGGTCAGGATAATAGATTTTGATGAAATAGTCAGAAAGATGAATAGTCCATTGCCTGACAAAACACACGCTCGCGCTGGATTTGAAGCCTCCGTGCTTGGCCCCGCCAGGTAATCCAGTGCGCTACAAGTAGGCAATATTCAGCAACTGCTCGTCGAAAACTCGAGATTCTGGATGCAGCCGAAATCTTAGAGTTAATAAATAAATCAAATTTTGACAATAGGTTGATCAACTTAAGGAGGAATTTCCATGGGTGAGCTAATCCACACTTCAAAAATTCACATTTATCAAGACCAACGACCTGAGCGTCGTGCTTTTATCGAAAATTTCAAAGAGCCGGTTCTTTTTGGCGTCCATGGCGGCATCAAGCATTTCTACAAGATAGAACCGGAAAGGGAGCTACCTGCGACTCTGGATTATATGATAGCAGCCGTCGGCGGCTGACTCACGGGAACTCTCGGAGGCGTGCTGGAAGCACGCGGGATTCCAAGTTACCCGGACAAGCTGCACTCGGAAGTCGAAGGCGACATCGAAAATATCCAGGGCACAATCAAGATTACGAAAATTCGCGTCGTCTATCATCTTAAAATTCCATCTGGAAAAAGAGAGACGGCGGAGCGTTCCCTCGCCTTGCATCAAGATAAATGCCCGGCGGCTGTCACGGTAAAAGATGCTATCGAGATCTCGTGGACTGCGAACATCGAAGAAGAATAATCCCCTGCTTGTTTCTTCCTATGTTGTGTCTGAATGAAAAATCGAAAAATGCTCGATTTAAAGACCTCTTCGCGAGGGCGTCCCCGCCGAGAGCAAAGCAGGAATTATCCTTCGGCCAGGAGGCCTTCAGGTCGTTTTCGTTCAGACGCTATGTCGTGATTGGCCGAAAACGGCCAAAATAACCGTAGCTGTCATTGCGAGTCCCGCGTTCCTTCGACAAGCTCAGGACACGCTTTTGCGGGACGAAGCAATCTCCTGAGTAACGGAGGGAGATTGCTTCGGCAAAAAACACCTCGCAGATACTATGTAAAAAGTCAAGAGAAAAATTATTTTTTTTGTTTTGATGGTTCATGTTTATTTGGGTCAAAGGATGTTTGTGTTTTTAACATGGCATAGATTATCGCCAAAAGCTTGCGCATGGCGGCGGCTATGGCTACCAGTTTGGGTTTTCCAGAATTGACCAGCCGAGCATAATAGTCATAGATGGGGCCCTTTTTATGGCGAATGATATTCAAGATGGCCATGTAGAGTTTGTGACGGACAATGCCGCTGCCCTTTTTCTGAAGATACGATTTTCGTTTGGATTTACCCGATTGATTGACTACCGGAGTTCCTCCACTGTTGCTTTAGTAATAGCTTCGGCGGTGGGATAGGCTGCCAGAAGCGCCAGGATTTGCTGACCATTGAAGTTGCGGGTGGCTTTTTCAATTTCGGGCGCCACTTTGCTGAGTTCGATGCGCAGTTTGTTGAGCATCATCGTTTGTTGTTTTTTCAGAGAATAAATCTGAGTATCTACATCTTTGATGGCATCGAAAATGGGTGCGCGGTCGAAAGAACCCTTTGGCCGCTTCTCTACCAGAAAGCAGGCGATATCTCTGGCATTGACCGGGTCAGTCTTGGCGCGCCGGAGTTCGCTTTTGGCAAATGCCTTGGTTTGTACTGGATTGATGACCACCACCACAAACGACTCTGATTGCTTTTTTATAAAATAATAGAGGTTTTTCCAGTAGTCGCTGGTGGCTTCCATCCCGATCCAGAACGCTTGCGTTTGATACTCGGTCTTGAGTCGCTGGAGCTTGCTCAACAAAAGCTCGTAGCCCGTGCGATCATAGCCATAGAAGCTGATGCCGTTGCGGTCTCCAACCAGCGCCAGAAAGAAATACAAAAGCATTTCTTCCGGTGTCATGGCGGGATAAGAAACAAATCTTCTGCTTCAAAAGAAATCTCAACTTGTATATCAGGGGTCAAAAAGTCGAATTAACCAAAAGCAAAAACAAGAGGTTCACTCGTCTTGTATATCAAAAGACGCCTCCTGGCGGGCCCGATACTGGCGCAGATAGCCCGGATGAGCTGCCAACCACTCTTTCACATAG
>JBHHWX010000277.1:0-8037 GCA_046756745.1 bacterium
AAGAATATAATAGTCCGGAAGGATAAAGTGGAGAAAAATTATTGAGAAAATAAAGCGGGAAATTTTGCTTTTGTTTTGATTAAATAATGTTAGAGATTACAAAATAACCGGCGGATGGTATCCGCTGTGCAAACGAGACGTTTGCACTACAAAAGATAGCGCGTCTCTTCTCAAATAGCCGATATTCGAGAGATTAATTTCTATTTTCTTTTTTTTGAGTGAGATGTGTGAGGTTTGTTGGTTTATCCAATCACTTTTTCCAGCCTGGGGTTCGGTTTATATTCACGGCCAACTTTGGCAAGATTTTTGCTTGCGAGCCTGACGGCGTCTGCGGTAAAATCAAACTTACCGGAAAGCATCCAGCTTCCCACGGCATAGACATCGACCGGGACGCCGAGTTTTTCAAAACGCGCAATACGCTCCGGGTCGAACCCCCCGGAGACGATAATTTTAACATGTTGAAAGCCCTCCCGGTCTAATGCTTGTCTCACCATTTCCACCAAAATTGGCGCGACGCCTAATTTTTCTTCGTCGTGAAACCCTTCCAGTCCTTCCAAAGAGCGATCGATAAGATTCTCCGATGTGTCCAGGCGCACCCCCCAGAGTCCCTCTCCCAAACGACGGGCGGCTTCCAGCGACGCTTTGACACAGTCATTATCAAAATCCACCAAACTGATGGTATTGACCTTGGGGTAATGCTGGTTGAATTTCTCGACCGCTGAGATCGAGTCGCCGCCAAAAGAGACGATCATCGCGTGCGGAATGGTGCCGATGCCGCGCTCGCCAAACAAAGAACCCATGGCATTTGAGGCAACAGCGGTCACACCAGCGAGATGTGCAGCGTAGCCGTCGCCATCTTGCATTGCAAAATGATCGAAACGATCGGAAAAATACAAAACCGGTTTCCCTTGCGCCGCCTGCACCACTGCCTGGCAATTGCTGGCAATTTTTGTTCTGCGCGCAAAGATGCCGAGATACAGCGACTCTAAATGTGAAAACAGCGAATAATCCCCTTCGATGACCATCGCGGTCTCCCAGGCAGAGAGGGAATCTCCGTCATAAAGCGACCGAACTTCGATTTCATCAAACCGGTTGACCCAGAGCTCGTCGAGGCGAAGCTCTAAGTCGTTTTTGGTGATGTGCATCTCGGAATAAGCCTGGCGCTCGCGATGAAGAAAAGCGCTCTTCAACTTGCGATTAATCCGCACGAGCTCATCGAACAGTCGTAAGGCTGTTTCGTAATTTTTAAAATACCCGGTCCCGCATTTTAGGAGCGCGATGACCTCATCTGTTCCGCACAAAAGGACTTCATTCTTTTTTTGAAAAATCTGGTGCGTGATAGCCGGGTGCATTTTTTCTTTTTCAAGGATACGTTTACTTCGCCAAAAATAGACAGCAGTACGGTACCCGCAGCGTATTTCATGGACCGGCAAATTAAATACCGAAGGATCTAATCTTTGTTTTTGCATGTGTAAAATTTAACAATTCTGCCACGATTCGCAACCATAATATTATAAAACTCACGTAGCTATCTAACGAAGCTTAGAACCCCCAGGTCAGGTGCACATGCCCTGGAGATTCCGGTATTCGGCTGACGCCGAAACCGGAAAGACAGGTCTTTTTACCCAAAGCCACACGTTTCCGATATTCAAAGCGGCTTCAACTGACTTGAGCTCAGTCAATTTAGTTTGTAAACAAATCAAAGATATTGCCCAGCATACTGCTCTCGGCTTTATAGATCTCCGTGTATTTACACCGCTCACAGGTGACCGTCGAATATCTCCGGCTTTGAACGTCAAACACTTTGCTCCAAAAGCCTCCCGCGGCTCTGAACTCGCCGACTTCGTATTGGGTATTCGAGCATTTCGGGCAGGTGAAATTTAAATTTGTCATAGACATTCCTTTCTACTGATTTTTTTTATTTACTAACAGTTCTCACTTCGTTTGTGCGTCAGATTAGGTTTGGTAAGAGGTTCGTATTACCGCGAAGCGGTTAGACAACATAGCCGAGGGTTCGGTGATAGCCGTACCCTCGGTTTTGAGAACATAGCAAATCAAACCCTGAAAGGGTTTCATAAACCACGACCGTGTGATTCCAACATTATTTACAGTTGTTTACGGCAATACCTCGAAGTGAGAAATGCTAGTTTAGTTATTAACCGAAAACATGAGAGTCCTCACAAAAAGTGACACTCCGAACCCGTTTCCCATGGTGAGGAATCTGTCGGTGAACGGATGTGTCTTTAAAAAACAGACTCTTAGGGGTGAGCAATCGCGCGTTGCCAGATTTCTCCCGGTGGTCGAAATGACAAAGAGGGTCATCTCGGTCAATCACTATTTAACCAAAACAGCCGTCCCGTACGCCAGGATTTCAGACGCCATTCCCATTAGGTAGCTCGTGCTGAAACGAATATCGATAACAGCGTTGCCGCCCATTTCCTCGGCTTCGGCTTTCATGCGATCGAGAGCTTGCTCCCGGGCCTCTGCCATCAGTTTCGTATACTCTTCTATTTCTCCGCCAATCATATTTTTGAGCCCGGCAACGATATCTCTTCCCAGATGTCTGGCGCGTATGGTGTTGCCTTTTACCAAGCCTAACGTTTTCACAATGTTTTTACCGGCAATCGAGCTTGAAGATGTCAGTATCATCTTTTAACCTCCTTATACGGGTCCCTTCGAAACATAAAAATCTTTTCACGCAATACGGAAACCAGAAGCAGAACCAAACCGCCGATGCTCAAGATGACGCCCATCTTGACAATCCCAGCTAATTGCGGGTCAGCGATAATCGCTTCGACGGCTTTAAAGCCTCCGTAGGTGAGAAGAATGACAAACCCCAGAGAAAACACGATCCACGCCACGCCGCGCTCCAACCGGTTGTAAACATTGACCCAGTAACGGTCCCAGACTTCTTGTGGTGGGTTTTTGAATTTCATGTTTTTCGTCACCTCCTTTATTTTTTTCTGCTGCCGCCACTCAAGCCGGCACTCGGGATATTCAGCGATGAAACGTTCAAACTCCGAACTCTCGTTTTTCGACAGCTCTTCATCTACAGCTTTCATGAGCAGGATTTGAAATTTTTCTCTTTCCGTTTTGGTAAGCTCAGTACTCATCGAAAACACCTTGTAGTTTGGACTTCAACTCCTTCCTCGCCGTATAGAGTCGTGACATCACCGTCCCCATTGGGCAATCCAGCAGTTGGGCGATCTCTTTATAAGACAAATCCTGAAAATCTTTGAGGAGAATGATTTCTTTTTCGTGAGGTTTTATCGCATTGAGCGCCCTCCAAACCTCTCGCTTCAGCTCCGTTTGTTCGAGCTCTTCATAAGCATTTCTATTGGAATCGGGGACGGTTTGTAAAACCAAATCGCCAACTTCAGAAAAAGATCGCGCCCGGCGCGCTCGATCCCGCAATGCATTGAGACAGAGATTTCGAAGAATTTGATAATACCAGGTGAAGAAATTGCGTTTAGGGTCGAATCGTTTAATCGCCCGATAAGCTCGCACAAAAGCTTCTTGGGAATAATCGAGTGCCGCATCATGACTTTTCACAAAGCCCAAAGCGGAAAAATAGGCGCGTTGCATGTATTTTTCTACCAACAATCCAAACGCAGGTTTATCGCCCCGTTGACATCTCAAAATGATCTC
This sequence comes from bacterium, assembly GCA_046756745.1. Taxonomy (GTDB): domain Bacteria; phylum Zhuqueibacterota; class Zhuqueibacteria; order Oceanimicrobiales; family Oceanimicrobiaceae; genus JBHHWX01. The sequence goes on from JBHHWX010000277.1 coordinate 3,649, forward strand.
TTGGTCGTCGATTGCTTTGCCGGATTGCTTTATTGTTTGTTCCATTTCCGTTTATATTTCATGGGTCTGTTACACGACATCATTGCGATTATTCATTTTAAAAAAAGACGCCATTTTTTCAAATACGTCATTTTTCGATGCGGCCTCAAACGTGCACTGCGGCAATGAATTCAAAAAAACCCGGCCGTATCTTTTCTGGATGACACGTTTATCTAATATCAACACCGCGCCGCGGTCCGACTTGCTGCGAATCAACCTGCCAAACCCTTGACGGAATTTAATCACCGCTTGCGGAACCGAGTACTCGAGAAACGCGTTGCGCCCGCTGCGTTCAATCGCTTCGATGCGCGCCTGTACCACCGGCTCGCTGGGGACCCGGAACGGCAATTTGACGATGATGATGCATTGCAGGGACTCGCCTTGCACATCCACGCCTTCCCAAAAGCTGTCCGTACCAAAAAGCACGGAGGAGACGTCGCTGCGAAAACGCTCTAAGAGCCGGTGGCGGTTTTCTTGTCCCTGCTTGTACACGTTATATCCGAGATTTTCAATATCGCTCCTCATCCGGTTGTAAATTAAATTCAGAAGACTGTAGGAGGTGAAGAGGACAAATGCCCGGCCGCGGCTTATTTTAAGACTGTTCAAAATACATTCCGGTAAACAGTCCGCAAAAGAGCGGTCTTTCGGATCCGGCACATCCAGTGGGATGCCGACAAAGGTTTGGCGTTTGTAGTCGAACGGCGCCGGTAACGCTAACTCGATCATTCGATCCGGCTGAATTAAGTTCAATCCCAAACGTTTCTTTAAATAATCAAACCGGTTTTCTACGGATAATGTCGCGGAAGTCATCAACACATTGCCAAACTTTTCGAAAACATGGGTTTTCAGAATGGACGCCACTTCCAAGGGCGCCGATCGCAGCCGGACGATCTTTGATTTCCGATATCCTTCACGGACCTCAACCCATCTGATATTAGCGTCATCATCGTCGAGCAGGACATGTTCGATGGTTTTCGCTGCGGCATCGAGCCGGTCAGACTGTGCCCGCAGATCAATGGTCAATGAAGCCGTCTTTCCACGAAACTGGCCTTGAATTTTATCAACCGTTCTTATGAATTTATTCAGCTCAGAGGTAACCTTACGCAGGGTTTGGATGAGATGTTTTACCCTGTCCGGGATGTCCTGCCAATACGGGGATCTCCGCACGTCAGAAGTCAACCGCAATTTGGCTTCGCCGTACTTGTTCTGTTCCTGAAGGGTAAAAAAGAGTCGCTCCATCGTCGCTGTCAACTCCATTTTCAGCTTTTCGATTCCGACTTTGCCATCGTTTTGAGCAAAGAATAACGCGTCGCCGACAAGCTCGGTCTGAAAACCGCGTGAATGTTTCTGCAACATGTGCGCGATATAACCCAACAAGCCTTTTTCGTTGTCCCCTTTCATACGATAAATCCTGTTCAGCAGGCGCAGAATTCCCAAATAGGTTATTGACACGCCAAAATAATTGGTTGCCACATCCTCGATATTGTGAGCTTCGTCGAGGATGATGCGATCGTAGGTGGGGAGCACGGCGTTTTCCGACGCGCCTAAAGTAGCGCGAACGGCCAAATCGGAAAAAAGTAAATGATGGTTGGCCACTAAAATATCGACGGTTGCGGCTTTGCGCCGGGCCGTGTAGAAAAAACACTCTTTATAAAACGGACATTTCAATTTCAAAGACGTGTCGCTCTCCGATTGAATTTTTTCCCAAACTTGCGGACTGGGCTCGATATTCATATCGGATTTGCTGCCATCTTTTGTTGTTTTCGCCCATTTTAAAACGGTTTGCAGCTCGGCCCTCCCTTCCTCCTCGGAAAACAAATCGATCTCTTGACCCGCTTCGGCGAGTTTGCGCTTGCAGGCGTAATTGCTTCGTCCTTTTACCAGCACAGCCTTGAAGTCTTCCTTTAACACCGATTTTAGGAGCGGCAAGTCTTTGTGGATCAGTTGTTCCTGCAAATTAATCGTGTTGGTCGAAACGACCACGCGTTCTTTATTCTTGATGGCATGCGTGATAGCCGGAAGCAAATAGGCTAGAGTTTTGCCTGTGCCGGTCCCCGCTTCTACAATAGCAATTTTATTCTCATTTATCGCGTCGCTGATGGCGACGACCATTTTGAGCTGTTGCGGCCGGAATTCAAAGTTGTCCAGTTTATGCGCGAGCGATCCTCCCTCAACAAACAGTTCATTCAGCTCCCCGGCATTGACCGGCTCGACTTTTTTCTCAGTGAAGGCCTCAACCACGACGAAGATGTCGCTGACCGCATTGTTGACGATGTAAAAACCGATGCCGTCGTTTCCCAAAACTGAAGCCACGTGCATATCAGCGGTCGATGGCTTCAATGGGCCGCTGGGGTGATTGTGAATGACAACATTGCCTTGCCGGGCTACTTGCATCAACGCCGGCGCGGAGGTCTCATTGCCGCGCGCGAACACCTCCACGCTCTCAACCCGGCGCTCGTTGTTTAAGTAGCCGACCAGGAAGACCTCGTTGCCGTCCGCTTCGTCGATGTGGTAACGGAGGGAGCGTGCCGCATTGTTCGAGAAATATTTATGTAGTTTTGGCGTCAATTTTTTAGAGTATTATGGTAAAGGTGCACTACGAAATATACAATCTGAATGAGTCAAGTGCAAGGGCTATCCGTTATCCGGTGGGAATGAATCAAAGTTGATGAGTCCCGGCGGATGTCTTATCGTTACCCACATCTTTCGTTGTAGCCGGCTGACCCGCCCCGAATCAAAATTCGTGGCTCATAGCAAAGATGATTGAGCCTGGTTGAGTTAAGGCAGGAGATAGTCGGCTTCAGCCGACTTGAGCTATGAGCCTGAAAATTGATTTTCACGCGTTTTGGCATCCGGCCCCTGATAGACTTCCTGTGCCAAAACCAATCTCTGATCCAACTGTTATGATTCAAAATGCCTCTCAATACGAGAGAGTTCAGGCGGGATGATTAGGCGGATTACCAGATAGTTTCAATCTCCCCCTGGCTCGAATCCGTTTGTCGGCAGTAATGAGCGGTAGAGATTCTACCTCAGAAGTAGCGATCCAAACCCATTTTCTTCAAAAAAGCCGTGCATCAATTGCCTATCACAACACTTTCCCATTCCTTTAAGCTGCCCGTTTTCCTTTGAAAGTTCGAAAAGTTCTTATTGACATTGGTACAATATTCGGTGATAAAGCGATGACGGGTGAGGAGCTCGGAAAAGCGCTTGGTTTGCACCCGCGCGGCATCTGGGACTTTTTTGATGCACTCGTTGCCCTTGGATTTTTAAACCGGGACGGGGATGGCCAACAAGGCCTTTACCGCAACACCGAAGAGACGGCGCTGTTCTTAGACAAGAACAGTCCTGCTTACCTCGGCGGCATCCTCGAGATGTGCAATGCGCGTCTTTTTCGCTTCTGGAATGATTTGGGACCTGCGCTCAAAACCGGGCAACCTCAAAACGAAACCAAGTACGAGCAGAAACCCACGTTTGAAGTAGTCTATGAAGACCTGTCACGCCTGGAAAAATTCATGGAGGCGATGGCTGGTATTTCTCGCGGTAACTTTCAGGCGTTGGCGGAGAAATTTGATTTCTCAAAATACAATACGCTCTGCGATGTGGGTGGCGCCACAGGCGTGCTCTCCATCGCCGTGGCAAAGAAACATCCTCACCTACAATGCACGACCTTCGATCTTCCACCGCGAGGGACTGTCTGAACGCGTGAAGGTCGTCTGCCCAAAGCGGATGTCATCACCATGGGCATGATTCTTGTCGTTGGGTCAGAAGGACCCGGGTTCACCTCGCCTCAGGAAGCCATTCAGGTCCTGGAAAAAGGCATCCTTCCCACTTTTAACGCAATTATGAAGCTTCAAAAGGAAAAAAAGATCATCGCCGGGGGACTTCCTGTTGGCGACCGGGCATTCGTGTTTATCGTGGAAGCGTCATCCAATGGTGAAGTCGACAAGCTTTTGCGCAGCCTGCCTGCCTGGGGCGCACTGAAATGGAAAGTCACGGCGCTCGAAACCTTTGCCGGGCGCGCGGCTCAAGAACGTGCAATACTCAACGAACTCAAAAAGATAACAATGAAGTAAAGTCGCTTCCGCACCATCAACAAAAAAGAGGTGAAATCCGATGCCATACCGTTGAAGACTATGACAAGTGGAAGCTCGTATTCGATGAACATGCGACTCCGCCGGTTCCAAAGGGGGAGTTGTGCTTCGCGACGCAGACAACCCCAACCAGGTTACCATCCTGTTAGAGATTGAAAACCTGGCCGACGCCCGTGCGTTTGCCGGTTCTGACGACTTGCGCGAGGCCTTGCAGCAGTGAAAAGGGATACCCCGAACGTTGTCGAGGTCCAGCGTTTGC
>JBHHWX010000278.1:0-8022 GCA_046756745.1 bacterium
ATCTTCAATATCCTGGGGCAACGAGTGGCTACGTTGGTGGATAAGGAGCAACTCGCTGGACTTTACTCTGTGAAGTGGAATGGCAAAGACAACTCCGGTAGAAGTGTCGCGAGTGGCATCTATCTGTATCAACTGAAGGCTGAGGAGTTTGTGAAGGTGAGGAAGCTGACGATGCTGCGGTGAGTCTGCAAACTATAGTGTGTCTAACGTACCTTTAGGAATTTTTCATGTTGAAAAGTCTAATCCGGGGAGGTGAATAATCATGAAAAAAGTCATGCTCTTTCTACTGGGACTGGCTGTGCTGTCAACGGCCGTTGTCGTTTTTTCTCCGAAGCTTCGTGATGAGCTGCACTGGCGATGGACCTCCTATCACGACCAAGCACAGAGCTATGCTGCCTATGTTGAAGCCTGGCCGGACGGCCGTCACGCCAGCGAGGCGCAGGCGCTTTATGATGAAAGAAGCTGGTCGGACGCCACGCCAGCTAGCGCAGTGCGAGCTTTCGAAGAATACATTCATCATCTATCGAATCAAAATCATCTTCCGGGCTTGGCTCAACTCGCCAATACGCATTCGATACAAATAAACGCTCGAAGCGGTGTCTTGACTCAAGTCATCCCGGCCATCCCAAGAAACGGAATAGGTCCCTGCAGATAACAAATAAAGGTGCAGCTCCGCATTATTGTCGGCCCACACAATCAAGACTGAAATCTGTTTTTCCGTCTTAATCTGCGGCAATCAAAGGCAATCAGCCTCCAAAATAAAGCGGCTGAACTATGACCGTTTTCCTTAGCTGATTTTCGGTTTCGTCTGTAACTTTGCAAATCATAGACCACGTTTTAAGTTTGACTTATTCGCTCTAAATGTATAGATTCGAGAATTTCCAGTCAATATTATAATTTCACGGATAAAATAATGAGAGCTCAAATAATTTTGTCGATTCTTGTTTTCAGCTTGCTGAGGCCCGCACTCAATTTTTCTCAAGAGACGATTATCCGGGGCGGGTGGACCTTTGACTCTGCCAAAGGGGAGTTTTTCGCCAACACCGGTATCGTCATTCGAGGCGGCAAGTTCATGAAAGTCGGCGCCGGCCTAACGGATCAGGACTTATCCGGCGCCGAGGTCGTCGAATTATCGGACAACGATTACATCCTCCCCGGTCTGTTCGATCTGCACGCACACTACAATGTCAATCTCTTCGGCACAAGGCGGCGGGATGAAACCACAGTCATGCCGGTGGTGTTCCTGGCCAACGGCGTCACCTCGACCTTCCCGGCGGGAGAGTATGATCCCGAAGAGATGCTCGCATTGCGCAAAGCCATCAATCGCGGCGAGCAGATTGGGCCGCGGTTGTTCAACTCCGGGCCGTATTTCGGACCGGCGCGTATTGGCTGGAATCCTGAAATCACTACCCAAGAAATTTTTCATGAAGTGGATTATTGGGCCGAACAAGGGGTCTCCGGCTTCAAAGCGAAACGCATCAGCCCGCAGCATTTGCAGGCGCTCATCGAACGCGCCCACTGGCACGGGCTGACGGTCACCGGCCATCTGGACTCCGGTTTTAGGAACACGATTAACCCGCGCGACGCCATCTTGATGGGTATCGACCGCATCGAGCACTTTCTCGGCGGCGACGCCATCTCCCCGGACAAGCCCGCCTACTCCACCCTGGTGGACTTCAAGCCCGGAACGCCGGAATTCGAGAGGATTGTCAAACTCTATCTCAACTATAACGTCTATTTCGACGCAACCCTCACGGCCTACGGCTATTTCGGAGAACGCAAAGAGGGCTACGATTACTGGACCGACGAGCAGCGCTTTCTCACTCCGTTTATGCGCGAACAGATCGCGAAAAAATCCGCGCGCAGATTTATCGAACAGTTCGAAAAAATATACTGGGTCAAGCGCAAAACCGTCAAAGCGTTTTACGACGCCGGCGGCGGACGTCTCATCACATTGGGAACCGATCATTCAAGCACCGGAGAATACCTCGCCGGGTTTTCAATACACCGGGAGTTGGAGGCGTTTGTTTTATCCGGCATCCCGGCGGCAGCGGCGATTCAGTTCGCCACGACCAATGCCGCCAAAGCGCTCAATATGGACGAGAAATTAGGCTCCATCGAACCTGGCAAATTTGCCGATCTCTGTGTGGTAAAGGGCAATCCGTTGGAGGATATTAAAAATACGCGAAATGTGTTTTTGGTGATGAAGGCGGGGAAGATTTATCATTCAGTGGAGCTATTAAAATCTGTCGAGGGAAAATTGGGCCCATCGAATGCAGAAGAGGTGGAAGAGTGGTAGTTCAGCGCTGACGGGAAAAGTCCTTCGTCAACAAGTGGGAGCGCAATGTGGGTAAACTTTGTCCAAAAGTTAATCTTGATTTTATCAGGATGATTAGGTATTTTCAAATATGTACAGAAATAGACGAACACTCTCAGGACAAATGTTGATGGATGTGACAAAATACCTACTTACGATAGGTTTTATTGGCGGTGTTCTCACCGAAAAAATTAACATCCTATCAGGTGCCTTGCTTGTGATTGCAGCTATAATAGTTTTCTCAATAGCCTTTTATACCATACCAAAAGACGAGGAGCAAGAATAAGAATGGAAGGGTTTTATGTTGTCCTTGCGGGAACGGTCATAATCGCTCTAATCGCCCTTATGCTTTCTTACAGAGATGAACGCTCGAAGAAGGCAAAAAGATAACTTACGCGGCATGTACATTTGTGATGAAAGCAGGAAAGGTTTATCATTCAGTGGAGCTTCTTTCTGAGTTTTCGATCAGAAACTAATGCTAATCACTGGATCAGCTTATCATACTCCGCATGTGTGCCAATCCAAAACCAGAGGAAACCCTCTTCAACTTCAACGGCAACAGCCCTATATTTAATACCTACCCTTGCAGACCAATATCGTCCGACTTTCTTTAAATGCAAGGATGGATGTTTCGGATTCTCTTTTAGTAGTCTGAAATTTTCATCGGCTAGGTGTTGAATGGAAACAGGTAGTTTTCGGTAACACTCCCAAAATGTAGGATTTGCAAAATGTTTCAAAGTTCTTTGCACTTCCCTGCGCGAAAATCGGCAATGGCCTGATCAGCAAGCTGATCCAGTTTTCCCGATTTGGCATCCTTCTCAAATTGCTTGTCCCAGACTTTAGCTTCAAATTCTTCAAACCACTTTCGAAAACGGGCGAGTTCATCGGGTGACAACCTAGCAACCGCTGATTGAATATTTTGCACGTTTTGCATGATGACAGACTCCTATTTCTTTCAAATCGTCTTTACTGGTTAGAGTTTACAATTCCGCCCACTTCCCCTCCCCTTCCCACACGCGAATAGTGAAAGAAAAATCCAGTTTTTCTTGCAAACGGCTTTGCAGCATCTCACAAATGTTTTCCACCGAGGGGTACTCTAAAAAGTCGTTCAAAGATTTATGATCGTAATCTTTCAGAATAGCATTGACAGCTTTTTTCATATCCACAAAATCGAGCAGCATCCCTTCCTTTGTTTCCCCCTGGATGATCACCTCGATTTTATAGGTATGGCCGTGAAGCTGGCCGCAGCGCGGATGACCCGGTAAGGAGTGCGCGCAGTCGATGTAGTACGTTGTGCCGAGTTTCATCTCATCAATCAGCGGGTAAATTATCAACGGTCTTTTTCTTCTTCGCAACGGACTTTGACTTTCCGTTTAACGCCCCCTTCAAAAGCTCGAGTAACTCATCCCCCTCGACCACCTCTTTTTCCAGCAAAAGATTGGCCAGGGCTTTCAACTTAGCTTTCTTGGATTGCAGCAGCGACTTCACTTTTTTATAAGCGTCTTCGACAAAACGCCGGACTTCGGCATCGATCTCCGCACTGATCTTTTCACTGTTGGAACCGCGGCCCTCTATCTCTGTCCCCAAAAATACAGAACGCTGCTCTTTTGCGTACGACAGAGGCCCTAACTTCTCGCTCATACCGTACTCGGTCACCATACTGCGTGCGATGGCTGTTGCCCGGCGCAAATCGTCGTAGGCGCCGTTGGAAATTTCCTTAAAGGTAATTTCCTCGGCGACTCGTCCTCCAAGCAAAACCTGAATTTGGTGCCGGAGCTCGGTCTTTGTGCGCAAATACCGGTCTTCGGTAGGAAGTTGCAGCGTATAACCTAAAGCGGCAATCCCGCGCGGGATAATGGAGACGCGATGTACCGGATCCACATCGGTCAGACTCGCCCCGACAATGGCATGGCCGGCTTCGTGAAAGGCGACAATTTCCTTTTCCTTTTTATTTAAAACCCGGTTTTTCTTTTCCAGACCGGCAACGACCCGGTCGATAGCCTCCTCGAGGTCTACAAGAGTCACCGCTTTCTTGCCAACACGAGCAGCCAACAGAGCGGCTTCATTAATCACGTTCGCAAGATCCGCTCCCACAAAACCCGGGGTTCGAGCGGCGATGACGCGCAATTCCACATCGGACGCGAGTTTGATTTTGTGGGAATGCACCTGCAAAATCGCTTCCCGGCCTTTGATGTCCGGACGATCGACCACGATTTGGCGATCGAATCTTCCGGGACGAAGCAACGCCATATCCAAAATCTCCGGACGGTTTGTCGCCGCCATGATGATAACGCCCATGTTGGGCTCAAAACCGTCCATCTCCGATAAAAGCTGGTTTAACGTTTGTTCGCGTTCGTCGTGCCCGGCCATCGGATTCATCCCGCGCGCTTTCCCCACAGCGTCGAGCTCATCGATAAACACAATACTCGGGGCATTTTGCGCCGCTTGTTGAAACAGATCGCGAACGCGCGAGGCGCCAACCCCGACGAACATTTCAACGAAATCCGATCCGGAAAGACTGAAAAAAGGCACGCCGGCCTCGCCGGCAACCGCTTTGGCGAGCAAGGTCTTTCCGGTTCCTGGCGGGCCCACAAGCAAGACGCCCTTCGGAATCTGGCCGCCGAGATTCCGAAATTTCTCCGGGCTTTTTAAGAAATCAACGACTTCTTTGACTTCCTCGACCGCTTCATCAATTCCAGCCACATCTTTAAATGTCACTTTCGTTTTCCCCTGAACGTAGACTTTTGCACGGCTCCGGCCGATGGACATCAGTCCGCCCTGCGGATTCATACGCCGAAACGCAAAGCCCCAAATGAGGAAGAGAATCGCGATTGGAAATATCCAGTAAAACATTAACGTTTGCCACCAACCGTCGTCAGCTCTGCCGGAATATTTGATGTTCTTGGCTTGCAGCTCTTTCACCAGATCCTGGTCGTCGATCCTGACCGTTTCGAAATACTGTTCGCCAGGCGCTGGTTTGTTGCCGGTAAAACCAAACAGCCCGTCTCCGGAATCGTCTTTTTCGACTCCGGATGCCGCCTCTTCCGTCTCTACGAACATGATTCCTACGATCTTGTTTGGTGAAACGGCGCACTCTTTAATCTTACCATCCTCAAGAAGCTGCTTAAATGTGCTGTAAGGAACTTTTTCTACATTGCCGCTGACCAGAAAAGTCTGAATGATATAGACGATCAGAAAGGCCAGCAGTATGTACCAAAAAGAAAACGTGATTTTTCTCGGGGTTCCTTTATTACTCGAATTACTTGGTTTTCGTTTATTTCCGCTCATTTCTACTCCAAAACAGTTATCCTGCATTATTCATGAACTGTATTGACCATTTGGCTGCTAACAGGCCGAAAGCTATTAAAAACAGTTGATTATTGGATTAATGGAGTGTTGGAGTTTTGGAGGACGGCGGCCACCAATCCAACAATCCATTACTCTATCACTCCGGGAGCCTAATCGCATAAATGTCAATATGTTGTACAATTTCTATCCCTAACCTCGATTCATCGTCAACTCACGCAAGCGCCGGACTCTTTCCTCTGTTGCTGGATGCGTTGAAAAAAGCGAGACTATGCCCTTTCCGCTCAAAGGATTGACGATAAACATGTGCGCAGTGCTCGGATTCGCCTTCATGGGAATTCTCGCCACGCCGCGTTCCAAACTTTCTAACGCTGAAGCCAGCCCATGCGGGCTGCCGGCGATCTCCGCGCCAGCGCGGTCGGCGGCAAATTCGCGCGAGCGAGAGATGGCCATCTGGATCAACATCGCGGCAATCGGGGCGATGATCAGCATCAAAAGACTGGCAACCGGACTGCCTTCATCGTCGTCGCTGCCGCCAAAGAAGAACCCGATATAGTAGAGCATGTTGATGGCGCCGGCAATGGTCGCGGCGACCGAGCCAATCAAAATATCGCGATGTTTGATATGAGCCAGCTCATGCGCGAGAACCCCGGCCAGCTCGTTTTGATTGAGCATCCGCATGATGCCTTCGGTTACGGCCACCGCAGCGTGGTGCGGATCCCGGCCGGTAGCAAAGGCATTAGGGGTATCGTTAGGGATAATGTAGACTTTCGGCATGGGCAGCCGGGCGCTTTGAGTTAACCTGCGCACCATATGATAAAGGTCAGGAGTTTGTGCTTCGTTCACTTCTCTGGCGCGATACATTTTTAAAACCACCTTATCGGAATACCAATAACTGAAAAAATTCATGCCGGCCGCTAAAAAAAACGCCAGCACAGCGCCGTTTTCCCCGCCAATTCGATCACCTAAAAACACCAAAAGTACGGTGAGCAAGGTCATGAGAAAAACGGTTTTTAACGTATTCATGGATAGTCCTCCATACATCTCAATAAAAGCAAATTTTAAAACAAGTCGTAATAGTCGTAACCTGACAAAGATTTAAAGAAATTATTTTGTCGTCAATCATTTTGTCCTTATATCTTTAAAATCAGAGAGTTAAAGACTTATTGCGATCACTAGAATTATTTTTTTGAAATCTCCGTATCCACCGTCAGAGAATACTATAGAATATAGTTAATCAAAAAAGGATAAGCAAGACAACTTTTTCCTTTTCATTCCATACCAGTTTACTATATTTAGAACATTCGGTTTCGACAGTATGAACTATTGGAAAGAGCCCCCACTCGTTGAATTTACACCTGTCAAAAACTTGGAAGCGTTTATTGAGTTTAGCCATAGGGCTCGCTTTTTTTGTTTTTGCTCTCTATTCTATTCGACTGCAAGAGTTGTGGCGGGTCATCGTCGAAAGCTTTAATCTCAATCTATTCCTTTGTCTGGTTTTATGGGTTTTCAGTATCTTGTTCCAAACCTGGCGTTGGCACATGATGCTCTCGTGGCGCAAGCCGGTCTCCTTTCACGCAAGCCTCAAATTTTTTATCATCAACCGGCTCTCCAACTTGCTGCTGCCATTCCGGCCCGGGGAGGGGGTGCGCGTTGTGGCCGCGAACAGGCAGCTCAGAATTGACGTCCCGTATCTCATCGCGACCGTACTCAATGAACGCATTCTTAATGTGCTTTTCCTGGCTTTTATCGGCTTTACTTTGACTTTTTACATAGACCCGCTGCGGCCCTACCGAATGGCGCTTTTCCCGGTGATCATCGCTTTCTTAGCGGTGATCTTATGGATTCTATGGCAACGTCAAAATGGCATCGAAACCGATATCGCTCAGGTAGAAGAACCGGAATTACGAGGCCGAAGCCGCCTTTATGTTTTTTGGACAAAATTAGTTCGCGGAATCGCGATTCTTAAAACACCCCACATCCTTGCCGGGAGTCTCGTCAGCTCCTTGGTCTCATGGTGCTGCGTTTGGTTTGGCATCCTCCTTATGTCGAAAAGCTTGAAGCCTGACGAACCGATGATCTGCGCTTTGGCGGTTCTCTTTTTTATGAATATCGTGTCTTTAATGCATCTCACCCCTTCGAATATCGGCCCCTTTCAATGGGGGTGCATTCTCGCCTTTTCCTACTTCGGGGTCGGCAAAACCGAAGCGGTTGGCTTCAGTCTGGTGCTGCAAAGCGTGCGTATTGTGGCCGCATGTATCATTGGTCTGTACTCCGGATTCCGGACCTTCATCCTCCCCGGTCTTAAAAACAAGCACAGCGAAATTTTCAAAGCTGCAAGTGATTAGGCGCTTAGAAAAAATTATCGACAAAAGATTGTCGATGTTGTAAGACTTCAC
>JBHHWX010000279.1:0-7985 GCA_046756745.1 bacterium
AAAAAACGCCTCGCAATGACAGCTATGTTAATAGTTTTCGTTCCGACACTAATTAAGTGTAGGAGGAAAAGCACCAAAATAGTGGCGTTGTAACACCCTGTAAAATAACAACTTCTGAGTTTTGTGAAACCCTATAAGAGTAAGGGAGACGCTTATGTCTCAAGTCGTGGAGACCACTTCGTTTATCTCCACGACGATTACTTTCAAAAAGGTCTCGGTTCTTAAAAAGATGACATTCGAGCAAAAGGTAGATTGAATATTTTCTTTAAATGTGCTATTTTAGATACAATTAGCCTGCAGAATTCACGTGGCGCTAATCGTAACGCAACATTTATGTTGCACTTTGGTATCGGAGTGCAACGCTTTAGCGTTGCAGATTGTATTGCAACAGTGCAAAACTAAAGTTTTGCACTCCGAAGTTTCTCAGCCTGAATAGTCACGATAAATGATTTATTTCGAGAAGAATAGAATGACAAATGATAAATATACAAATTCCAGATTCGATTGCTGAAAATTACACTACGAGGGATGAACTTCAGCGCGGATTGTATGAAGATATTGTTATCAGAGAATTTCAAAAAGGCAATCTCTCAATTCGTGATTGTGGTGAACTACTCGATTTGACTTATGAAGGATTTATGGAGTTTCTTGGGGAAAGAAAGCTATCCTTTATTACAGCACCCAAAGGTGAACTTGAAGAAAGCTATGCGAATTGCGAAAGGTTTGCCGTGACATATAAGAAATCATGATTGTTGCGAATTCGAGTCCACTCATTGATTTTAGGAAGGTTAGAGCGTCTGGATATTCTGGAATCTTTATTTGGCAAAATTTTTATCCCGAATGCAGTGTATCAGGAAACAGTGATAGAAACAACTATTGATAACGTCATATTCTGAAATAATGGAACTGCTCCAAACAATGAATATTTATTTACCAGAATAGACAAAAAATCGGTCGTCTGCAGGGATGATGGCATAACAATCGTTTGAAGGCCAGCCAACAGGCTCCAGTTTTCTGACTTTGTTCTGTGCCCTCTCAAAGCTTGTTTTTGTATTTTTTCTTCCTATGTTAAGTGTACTTAAGTCTTTGGCAGTTGAAACGAAGGTTATGAAAAAGTAAAAATGGAATGGCTTCAGTGCTTCATTGGCTTTTCTGTAGTCCGTCTACGAATTGAATTCTTGGCTTGTTTTTCTCGTCTAAGAGTGTTATTTTTAATGTTGTTATTCTCAATAAATGGAGACATACCGTGCTAAAAATTAAAGTACGTGCAGGTGGACAGGTGAAGATTCCAGCTAGTATTGTCACTAAGTACCGGATAGAGGAGGGTGAGATTCTTAATGTTTTCGACATGGGGGGCGGTATTATTTTTGTTCCGGAGAGAGTGAAGCAGAATAAGAAACTACGCAAAGAATTTAACGAACGCCTTTGGGACCAAATGGAACAGGAAGCAGAAAATGACATAAGAGCGGATCGCGTCGCCGGACCTTTTGAGACGGTGGAGGAGCTACTACGAGATCTTGAGAAATAGCCTTGAGACTCGTCCGCACCAACTCCTTCAAGCGAGATTACAGGCGGTTATCGCAAGACCTCCAACGCCGCACTGCTAAACAGCTCGAACTTTTACTCCAAAATCCACACCACCCAAGTCTTCATACCAAAAAAATGAAAGGTAAATGGGGTGAGCAAGGCGTCTTCGAGGCCCGTGTGACACAAGGCTACAGATTCACATTCCGGATCGAGGGGGACCTGTACATCCTCCGGCGCATTGGACCGCATGATATTCTGAAAGCACCTTAGAATGTTACCGCAAAAATTCGCCTTTTAGCTCGTTCCCCAATAGAAAAAGAACCAATGAACCAAACATTAACGATAGCCTTAGGGCAGTTTGCCCCAACCTGGCGCGCTGTTGAGGAAAACATAGCCCAGATGATGGCTTAAGGAGAAATCATTAACATGAACAAACTCACCAAGCTTTTGACCCTGGTCCCTTTGATGTTTCTGTTCTATCAGTGTTCTTCAGGAAATTCTATCGAGGTCTCCTCGCCCGATGGTGCGATTACCGTCACGTTTACGCTTAACCAGGGCGGTCCCACCTATCAGGTCCGCCGTTCCGGTCAGGACGTCATCCAAGCTTCGAAACTGGGTTTTATTTTCAAAGACGCCGCGCCTCTAAACCGGGACCTTATTATGACCGGAAGCCGGAGAAGCCGTTTCGACCAGACCTGGGTTCAACCCTGGGGGGAAGTCAAAGAAATCAGGAACCATTACAACGAGCTGCGGGTTCAACTCGAAGAAACCGGCGACGCCCCGCGCAAGATGAACCTGGTCTTCAGGGTATACGACGACGGCCTCGGATTTCGCTACGAGCTGCCGAAACAGGAGCATCTCAACGACTTTCAGATTATGGATGAGGTGACGGAATTTGCCATGGCTGGAGACCATCGGACCTGGTGGATACCGGCATTTCAACGCGAGCGCTACGAATACCTCTACCGCAACACTGTTATCAGCGCGATTCCCGATTCTGTCCGGGCGGTGCATACGCCCCTGACCATGGAGACCCAGGACGGTCTGTTTTTGAGTATTCACGAAGCTAATTTGACGGATTATGCTTCGATGACTTTGGCGAAATCGGATAACGACAAACTGCTTTGCAATTTGGTCCCTTGGTCCGATGGCGTCAAAGTGAAAGCGTCTACGCCGCATCACACCCCTTGGCGCACCGTTCAGATCGCAGAAAACGCCGGTGATCTGATAGAATCCTATCTCATTCTGAACCTGAACGAGCCGAATAAACTCGGGGATGTGTCGTGGGTCAAACCGACAAAATACGTGGGTATCTGGTGGGGCATGCACATTAACAAATACACCTGGGAGTCTGGAGAGAAGCATGGCGCCACGACCGCGAATACAAAACAATATATCGACTTCGCAGCAAAGTACGGTTTTCCCGGCGTCTTGGTCGAAGGCTGGAATGTGGGCTGGGATGGCAACTGGATAGAAAACTCGGACTTGTTCAGCTTCACAGAACCTTATGATGATTTTGACATCGAGGAGCTTAGCGCCTATGCGGCGTCCAAAGGGGTTAAGATTATCGGGCATCACGAGACGTCGACCGGCATAGACAATTATGAGCGCCAGGTCGATGCGGCGTTTGACTTCTGCAACAAGTACGGCATCGAAGCCGTCAAGACGGGTTATGTCGGTTTTGGCCAGGGAATTGAACGGCGGGATGAAAATGGCGCCATCCAAAAGGAGTGGCATCATGGGCAGTATATGGTCAGGCACTACCGCTCGGTGGTTGAAAAGGCGGCTGAGCACAAAATCATGCTGGATGTCCACGAGCCGATTAAGGACACGGGCATCCGGAGAACCTACCCGAACATGATGACTCGCGAGGGCGCGCGCGGCCAGGAATACAACGCCTGGAGCGGCGACGGCGGTAATCCGCCGGACCACACCACGATTCTGCCATTTACCCGGCTGCTCGCCGGGCCGATGGATTTTACGCCCGGAATCTTCGATCTGCTTTTTGAAAAATACAAATCCACCAACCGGGTCAACACGACATTGGCGAAACAACTCGCTCTTTATGTCGTCCTCTTCAGCCCGTTGCACATGGCCGCGGACCTGCCGGAGAATTATCAAGAGCAACCGGCTTTTCAATTTATCGTGGATGTCCCGGTGGACTGGCAAGAGACCCAGGTGCTCCACGCGCAGATAGGCGATTATGTTGTCGTTGCCCGCAAGGACAGAAACAGCGATGACTGGTATCTCGGCGGTATCACGGATCAGCAGAGCCGGTCACTTGAGACACAACTGAGTTTTCTCGACGCCGGCCGGAAATACGTCGCCGAGATATACGCCGACGCCGCTGACGCAGATTGGGAGACGAATCCTCTGGCCATAAACATCTCCCAGGCGCTGGTAGACCGCACCACCCTGCTCGATCTCGAGCTGGCTGCCGGAGGCGGGCAAGCCGTCCGTATCCGCCCGGCTACCGAAGAGGAAACAAACCGCATACCGCCGTACTGATGAGACGGCAAACGGCAAACGTAAGAGGTGAGAGGTAGGAGTGAGAGGCACATCTCACGTTTCACGTTTGTTTCGACCGTCAATAGTAAAATACAAAGGACAGTCGGGGCTTCGCCGTGTTGGGAATATTCAAAGCCGGTTGTGAAATCTTAACTGGAGTTTTCATCATTAGGTAGTGTCAAATGATCTATGAAGGTAAAGTAAAACGGAGGGAAGAGATATGAAGAATGGTCGACTCATGGTTCTGATGTTCTTTCAGTTCTTTATCTGGGGTGCATGGTATACCACCGTCGCTGTGTATATGTCTGAACATGGCATGGGCGCTCTGACACACTGGCCCTATACCGTAAACCCGATAGCCGCAATTGTGGCGCCTTTTTTCTTGGGGCTGATAGCTGACCGCTATTTCGCAACAGAAAAGGTGTTAGGAATCTTGCACCTGCTCGGCGGCGTGGTCATGTTGACTGTGCCACAGGCTACCGGATCGCCCAGCCTCTTTATCTCTTTGTTGCTGTTTTACAATTTGTGTTACATGCCCACCATCGGACTCGCTAACTCCCTGTCCTTTCACAACATTGAGGATCAGGAAAAACAGTTCCCGTTGATCCGGGTTTTCGGAACCATCGGCTGGATTGTGGCGGGCCTGGCGATCAGTTTTGGGCTTAGCCAGTTTACAACAGGTTTGGCGGAAAAAACCGCATTACCACTCTACATGACCGCGGTTGCGAGCATCTTGCTTGGACTCTTTAGTTTTACCTTGCCACACACGCCCCCGCCGGCAGCAGGGGAAAGAGTCTCAATACGCAGTATTGTGGGTCTGGATGCTCTCAAGCAGTTAGGCAGCAAACCGTTCTATATCTTTGTCGCCTGTTCGTTCTTAATTTCCATTCCACTGGCCGCTTACTACAATTTTACTCAAATCTTCTTAGAAGCGGCAGGATTTTCTAAAATTGCCGGCACACAGACTTTGGGTCAAATGTCTGAAATCATCTTTATGTTATTGATGCCATTTTTCTTTGTGCGGCTCGGAGTGAAATGGATGTTGTTCACCGGGATGTTTGCTTGGGTTCTTCGCTATGCATTGTTTTCACTTGGCGCGCCGGACGCTGTGCTCTGGATGATCATGACCGGTATCATTCTGCACGGCGTCTGCTACGACTTCTTTTTTGTCGCGGGCCAGATTTACGTTGATAAGAAGGCAACACCAGCCGTCCGGGCGCAGGCACAAGGATTTCTGGTGTTGGTCACTTACGGCGCAGGAATGTTGATCGGCGCTCAGGTAGCAGGGAGATTGTTTAACCGCATTGTGAGCGCGACCGGAGCGGAGTCTCTCAGCCAGTATCAGACATTTTGGATTATACCTTGTGCGTTTGCGGCAGGGGTTATGATCCTGTTTGGTGTTTTATTTAAGGATAAAATAACGCCCTCAGCAAAAGGGTAGATTTAGGTCGCATTAACCGTGACCCTGATCTATAGTATTAAGAACAAAGACATAGAGGTTCCGAGCACATGATAATCGATGCACTTTCTATATTTAATGAGTAAATTTGACGCGGTTACGCCGAAGGCGTTTCATAACAAAGCCCAGGGTCGCGAAGCGCACCCTGGGACCAGAGTTATCAACAAGACAAAAACCCTGAAAGGGTTTGCCATCGGTCAGGCGCCCGACTGAAAGGAGTGCGTCATAATGCCCCAGTCATGGTACAGATTTATTTGCATATTGTGTTCTCGACGAAACACCGTCAGCCATTTCTCGCCGACAACCAGATAAGGGAGCAGACCCATGCGTATATGGCGGGAATATGTAAGAACCTGAAATGTCCTGCTTTAATTGTCGGAGGTGTTGAGGACCACGTACACATGCTCAATCGCTACTCGAAGAACATCACTGTGGCTGATTTTCTCCGCGGCCTAAAACGTCCGTCATCGAAGTGGATAAAGACGCTGAGTCCAACGCTGGTTTCGTTTAATTGGCAAGCCGGGTATGGCGCCTTTTCCATCAGTCCTTCTCATGTAGAGGATGTCAGAAACTACATTGCAAACCAGGCTGAACATCATCGCCATGAATCGTTCCAGGATGAATTCCGCCGGCTATGCCGGAAATATGGTGTTGAAATCGATGAGCGCTACATATGGGATTAAATATTTGTGAAACCCTTTCAGGGTTTAATTGTTGTAGGGTTTTTCAGCTCCCAGGGTGCGCTTCGCGACCCTGGGCTGTGATGTTTAACCGCTTCGCGGTAAAATGGGGGCTTGACCAAATGCGGAACAAGAGATCCTCTGCCCTCCACCCCATGCTTGTACCATGGCAGACAGGCCTTTTAGTCTTCAAGATTGGGGTGTTTTCAGACAAAATCGCATTTGTAAGGATCTGACTAAGTCATCTAAAAGAAAGGAGAAGTTGAAGTGCAAGGGTTAAAATTAGGAATCGTGGGCGCCGGTTTTATTGCGCAATTTCACGCCCGGGCGCTCATGCAAGTGAGGAGTATGGAAATCGCCGGGATAACGAATCGCACAAAGTCACGCGCTGAGGCGCTTTCTAAGATGGTGCAGGAACATGGACTCGGTGACGGACTCGTTTATTCGAGTATCACAGAGATGGCCAACCATGTGGACGTCATTGCGATTTACGGGGCGAATTTCATGCGCGTTGAGACGGTTGAGGAAATCGTCGGCGCGGTTGAAAAAGGCGCTCAGCTTAAGGGAATTATCTGTGAAAAACCGCTTGCGAGAAACATGCAAGAAGCCCGGCGACTGCTGGATCTGGTCAATAAGGCTGGCCTGAAGACGGCTTATTTTGAGAACCAGATTTTCATGAAACCCATTCGGGTGCAGCTTGAACAACTCTCGCCGCAGCAACAAACTATGGGCCCGCTGACTCTGACACGCTCGGCAGAGGAACATGGCGGCCCGCATGAACCCTGGTTCTGGGATCCCACAAAGCAGGGAGGCGGCGTGCTCAGCGACATGGGGTGCCACAGTATCGCGGTCGGTTGGTACTTGCTGAATCCGGTGGGAAAACCTGTCACGTTTATGGAGCCGATATCGGTATCGGCAGAGTGTGCGCTCCTCAAATGGGGATTACCGCAATGGCGTGAGAAGCTGCTTGAAGAACGAGGTGTGGACTATAACAAAACCCCTGCCGAAGACTTTGCAACCGGCATGGTCACTTATAAAAACCCAGAGACCGGCCAGATAGGGAAAGCACAGTTTACCGATTCCTGGATGTTCGAGAAACAGGGTCTGCGGCTTTTTATGGACGGCATGGGCCCGGGCTATGCCTTTGAAATTAATACACTGAACTCGTCGCTGGAAATATTTATTGGCGATGTTGCGGCGGAAGCTGTTGCGGATGCGGAAACTGCTTTGGAAAAATCCACTGCTTCACGCGGTCTTCTCACTGTGCAGTACAATGAACCCGATCTTTACGGCTACACTGATGAGAATGAGGATGCGGCCAAAGCGTTTCTTGCCGGCGAGGATGCCATGCTGTCCTGGAGCTACGGACTAGAGATCACCAAGCTGGTGATGGCGGCATACATGTCCGCAGAGCGGCAAAAAACTGTGGACTTAAGGGACCCAGCCACGCAGAAAGAGCTGGAGACATTCGTACCTCTGATTCAACAAGGCAAAGGCGGAGAGGTGCTTTACAACAGGTAGTGAACGAGCCGACAACGTCTTGTTTTTTTAGCAAATTTTATTTCATAATCTTCTATAGGTAAGATCATTACAGCTTTGTCTTCCCATACCAGTCCACCTTTTTCTTTTAAGTCACTGATCACTGGTGTTTTTACACAATAGTGTTCATTTTCATCGGTAACATCATCTAAAATTCTGTCTAAATCTCTCTCAAACTGACCAAGAGTAATGACTTTCATAGAAAAATTGTATATATTTTAAGACTAACAGTACAATTCTATGCAGTCACTATTGATCCAAAATCAATTGTT
>JBHHWX010000280.1:0-7970 GCA_046756745.1 bacterium
TCCACTATGAAACTTGCTACGGTCGCCCCGTTGAAAGAGACGCCCGTTGTCCCGGTAAAATTTGAGCCGGCCAAGGTCACTTCCATCCCCACAGGTCCACTCGCTGGGGTAAAAGAAGCGATAACCGGAGGATGTAACACGATAAAATTTTGTGTACTGGCGCCCGTACCGGCGGAATTGGTGACACTGATCGGCCCGGTGGTCGCGCCCACAGGCGCCTCGGCATGAAGTTCAGTTGCGAATTTGACCTCAACACTGGTGGCCGACACCCCATTAAATGCGACATCGGTCACATCTGTGAAGTTATTGCCAGTGATCACAATTCCCGTTCCTACCGGCGCGCTGGCCGGCGAAAAGAGAGTCACCGTTGGCGGGAGGATCACCATAAAATCCTGCGCGCTTGCAGAAGTGCCGTCCGGATTGGTGATGCTGATCTTGCCAGGAGTCGAGTTCACAGGCACTTGAGCTCGAACCAGTGTATCCGAATCGATGATGAAGCTTGCCGGCGTTCCATTAAAGGAGACATCTGTGGCAGTGGTAAAGTTAAAGCCGTTTATCGTCACTTCCGAGCCAAACAGTCCGCTCGCAGGCGTAAAGGACGTGATCATTGGCACCAATGTTACCATAAAAGCGGTCGTACTCACGCCTGTACCGCCGGTATTCGCGACGCTAATCAGACCGGTGGTCGCACCCGGGGACACCACGGCCCGCAACTGAGTATTCGAATCGACGATCAGGTTCGATGCGGCGGTACCATTCACAAACATCCCGGTCACATCGATGAAATTGAGACCGGTAACGGTTATCTCGGTTCCGCACGGTCCCTCTGCCGGCGTAAATGAGCTGATGATTGGGGCGCCAGGCAGGTCGTCATTCATAATCATCCCCCTCCCTTGCGCGTCATTAAATGTGCCGCGGCTAGGATTGCTGAGGTTGACAACAAACACTTCGTTCGCCTCGTAATCGTGATCGCCGTTAACCGGGACCGTAATCGTCTCGCTAAGTGAATTATTGCCAAAAGTCACGACGCCGGTTGAAGCGACATAGTCGGACCCGGCAGTGGCGTTGCTATCTGCGGTTGAATAATCAACCGTAAGACCCTGACCATCCGGATTGATCAGACTCACCGTGAAAACGGCCTGCAGGCTGCCGACATTTCCCTCGATGAGAGTGACGTCGTCAATCACAATCTCCGGGCCATCACTCTGGACGTCGACGGTCACGTTGTCACTGGTTGAGAGCCCGCCATCGTCCGCAGCCAGGCTCAAGACATAAGTGCCAAACGTGCTGAAAGTAGCTGTTGTTGACGCATTGCCCGCATTCGCAAAAGAAACCGCCCCAGGGCCGCTCACTTTGCTCCACGCGACGGTTATGTTCCCAGGCGATGTCGGCACGCCGTCATCAGTGGCGACGCCATTCAAAACCGCCGAGACCCCGGCAAGGATCATCTGATCCGGACCCGCTTCTACACACGGAGGTTTATTGAACGGTTGCGTGTTTTTAGGCCAGGGATTTTTTTCAAAAAGGAAGGTGCTGCTGGGTGATTGAGTATCCATCGTGACAGTCACATGCACCGGCGGATTACTCGCATTTCCGCGTGCGACTTGTACACGCACCATGTTGGACTCGCCAAAGGGATTATTCAGTTTCCAACTGTGTCCATCCCCGTGCATATAAAGGACCGGCTTACCAAAGGCGGCAGCGGCAGGAACAAATTGGTCAAAAAAGATCGCTCGCTTCGCATTGGGACCGGCCTGCCCAAGGATAATTGCGGCTCGGACTTGCGACTTGTTGTTTTGGAAGTGTTCTTTCACCCAATCGGCATTGTCTTGCAGTCTCTTGGTTTGATTTGCAGAACTGCCTGCCGGTATATTGATGCCGATAACAAGCACTCCCTTGTGGACAAATGCAAAAGTGTCCTCTCGCACAGACTGACGCTCGACAAAAAGCGGGCTGCAAAAACTCGCCTCGATACCTAATAAATGCTTCGTCCAGTACCCCCAAGCCTTGTCCGGATTTTTACAATCGCTCCATTCATTGTCCCCAGGAACAATAAAAGCAGGAACCGCTAACCCCTTCAAAGCATCTTCCATCTCCACGTATCGAACTTCATCACAAGTTTGATTGCCGCTTATAATGTCTCCAACGTGCACTAAGAAATCAGAAGGACTGTAAAGATTGTGATTCTGTACATGTTCGTGAACATCCGGTAACTCAGCTAAGCCATAAGGCACATCGCCAATCACTGAGAGCACAAACGTTTCACCTTGGGCCCTAAGAAAGCCGCTTAAAACTACCAAATTGAATGCCGTGATGATAAAAAATCGCATTGATTTTGTCACAAATCTACTCATTCGGGCTCCCCCCATGCTTTTGGGCTACAGATCAACATATCAACCAATCGAATTCACCAGTTCCATTAGCTTAACTTTTCGATGCGAATTATGACTTCGCGGAGATAACAATGTTATTTGAAGGGATAGTAAAATATTACAGCCAGACTACATAAGCCATGAAGATGATGAGCGCCTTAATTCATGATTCCTAGTCAGGTAAAATTCATCGTTTCATTCACACCTGCCACGTTCATAAGCTGTATTTCACGGCCCCACAACTTACGCATACCTGTCGAAAAAGGCCCTCTCCTGGTCACCAAAACATTTTGAATTGAGCGCTTAGACCCCCCAAAAAAGTGAAATCAAAATCATAACCGATCAAATTATACAAGCAATCGAGGACATATAACGAAAACTTTTTTGTCATTTCCTTAAGATTTTCCTAAGGAATGCTCATCGCATTTCATTTTTGTTTGCGTTTTTTCTGAAAAATGATAACTTTTAAATAATTGATAATATCATAATTACTAAAGCCAGCGAAGCCGGAACCAAATAAATATATGAACCCACAGATTGAAGAAACCCACTGATTTTAGCCACAGATTCACACTGATGAACACGGATTTCTTAACAATTCTACAGAGAGTCGGACTGCTTCAGGGAAAAAGCCGAATTTCATCAAAGTGGTAAGGGATGAAAATCCTTGGAAAAATTAAAGCAAAATACAAAAACAATAATCCGTGTTCAATCCGCGTGAATCAGTGGCTGATTTTTTTCTCAAATATTTACCATAGAATGGGACTATTAATCTTTAGGTTGCGGCTTAGCCGCGCTGGGTCAATCCGTTAAATCCGTGTTCCATTCATTCGCGGCTTAGCCGCGTTAGGTATGAAAGGAAATCCAAAATGAAAATATCGATCGAATATTGCGTTATGTGAAACTATTACCCTAAAGCCTCCAGTTTGCAGGCAGACCTTGAAAACAAATACCCGGATATCCAGATCGAGCTGATCGAAGGTTCAGGCGGCGTCTTTGAAGTCAAAAAAGACGGCGAGCTGATTTTCTCCAAAAAAAAGCTCAACCGTTTTCCGGAGCATGAAGAGATATTCGCAAAGTTATCATGATGAGAAGGTAAGACGCGAAGACAGTTAGCTTGAAGAATTCATGAACCACGAAGAAATAGTTGGAATGGATAGATTGAAGAGTTAAAACAAAATTTAGGCGCCGCTGATCCCCAGTATGTTAAGGCTTACAACAACCGAGGCATTGCCAAGAATCACCTTGGAGACTCTCGGGGAGCGATTGAGGACTTTAAACAAGCTGCAAGATTAGGTGATACCGATACCCAAAAATGGCTCCGTAAGAGAGGTTACGATTGGTAAGTTCTATTAGGGATTCGGAAGAGACTAACAAGCCGTGGGGTGCAGAAAGCAACTTAAATTCTACGCCCGCAATATCTTTTGCATATTTTCAGTTTCACTACGTACAAACCAGCGGATCGACCGTACACGGCAGTTTATATCAAAGTTAAAAACAAAATGTCTACTAAAATGTGGCTATTCAAAAACATAAATCTGTTTCTCCCTGACGGTCATCCGCACAGTTAGGTGTAAACTCAAGTTTATCAGAAATGGAAATTTTAGGTTTGCTTGCGATAATTGCAGTAGTAATGAGCCTAATTTGGCTATGGCATAACATATTTGGATACGAATTTCAAATCGGCGCAATGTCAGCGATTATTCAGCCGGCGCCGCCGATGGGTTAGCTTGTTCCAAATATTCTTCTATATAAGTTGTAAACTGACGAAAATTATCAAGGTGATTCTCGAGCACATCATGAATTATTCTCAAATTCACATCCAAATATCTATGTACAATCACATTTCTAATACTTGCAAAGCCCCTGATTTTTTGAGCAAATGCTTCAGGAACCATTTTATGCTGTCCCATTTTATCGATGACTTCCGTATAATCATTCCAATCATTTTGCAGGTCAGAAGAAAGAATGTGAGCGCCAATATCAATCACATTTTGAATTGCGATTTGTAATCCGTGCTCAACTGACCAGCAGAAGGCAATATCTTTTCTTAAATCATCTTCGGTTCGACCTTGAAGCTTTTCCAGCTCAACAATCGAGCGCTCCAAATCTTTTAAATGTCGTCTAACGACTTCTTCCTTAACCATCTTATCATACTTTTGCAATGAATCCTTTTTTTACTCTCTCTTTGAAATAAGAGTCTTGTATTTCTCTCAAATGTTTGGTGTCTAAATATCTGTGTTGAGTTCTTATCTCAAATTCTGCCCGGTCATCTTCATCTCTGCAAAAAACAATTTCACCGGATTTTATAACTTCATGAGACAAAAGCGGCGTTGCGTAATTTAGAATAACCAGATCAATGTCATTCGTTTTTAGCAGTGACATCAAATCCGTCATGACCGACACCTGATAACCAAACTGCTGTTTCTCCAGTCGTTTCAGCTTATTGGAATCAACCAGAATTGCTACATCCAAATCGCTGAGTTTATTCTGTTTGTCTTCTGCGACCGAGCCAAAAAGATAAGCAACGAGAACTTCATCCTGCTTTCGAAAAAAGGCTCGCAAAGTTTTCTTGATTTCGTCTTTGTCGAATTTGTTGGAATGTTTTAGCATAATTTAAGATAAGAATTTGCAGAGGCTAATGCAAATGAAAAGGAGTGCCGTATGGAAAAACACACGCCAAGTAGTGACAGTTCCTCTAAGTTTAGGGAAGTTCTGAAAATAACCTCTCAGATAGAGATGTGTGCGCCGGGGATGAGTATTTGTTTTAGTTTCCCAACTATTCACGCTATTTTTTCTTTCCTCAGCTTATTATTACGGAATAAAAACACAAATCCAGTTGTTATCGAATCTATATATGCATATATTTACATATATAAGCTCCTTATTATTACCACTTCATAGGCATGACAAATGAAGGATAAAAAAATCGCTATCATCGGCAGCGGTCCAATTGGGTTGGAAACAGCCCTCTATGCATCGCAACTGGGTTATGAATTTGATGTTTTCGAAAAAGGTGAAATCGCCAGCAATATTTTGAGATGGGGACATGTGACGCTCTTCTCACCCTGGCACATGAACCACTCAAAGTTAGGTGTTGAGCTCTTGCACAAGCATGTGAACAACTGGCGCGAACCGGACCCCGAAGCCTATTTGACGGGCAAGCAACACGTCGAGACTTATCTGCTTCCGATAAGTCGATTACCGCAATTATCCGGGCGCATTCATACGAACCTGGACGTCCTCAGCATAGGCCGGCAGCACGTCTTGAAAAGCGAGCTCATAGGAAATACAAAACGCGCTTCCTACTCATTTAAAATTTTGACGAAAGACGCCAACGGCCGGGAAAAATTTCATTACGCAGATATCATCATCGACGCCACAGGCGTTTTCGGAAATCCCAACTGGTTGGGAGAGGGCGGCATTCCAGCGCTTGGGGAAATGGAGAATCGGAAACGAATCGAGTACCATCTGCCGGATCTTCGCGGCTGCGAGCGCAGCAAATATGCTGGTAAAAAGACGCTGGTCATCGGTTCGGGCTACTCCGCCGCCACTACAGTTTGTGACTTCGCCCATCTTATTCGGGAAAAACCGAAAACTTCAATACTCTGGATCACGCGTGGTGACAGCGATCTTCCTTTGAAGGCAATTGAAAACGACCCGCTGCCTAACCGGGCCGGCCTCACCAACCAGGCAAATGATTTGGCGCATAAACAGGAACCCGGGATTGAACACCGGAAACACACCACAGTCGAAGCACTTACCTATATAGAAAATGAAGACGCCTTTCTCGTCCGTTTAAACACCAACGGCAGCCCGGATACAGTCAACGTCGACCGCATCATCGCCAATGTCGGCTATGGGCCGGACAATTCTCTTTACAAGGAACTACAGGTTCATGAATGTTACGCAACCAAAGGCCCCATGAAATTAGCGGCCACGCTTTTAGGTTCATCATCAGGCGACTGCCTGACACAGACCAGCATGGGCGCCGGGGCGCTGAAAAATCCCGAGCCAAATTTCTACATCATCGGCAACAAAAGTTATGGCCGGAACCCGACCTTTTTGATTCGCGTGGGATTGAGTCAGGTGGTTGACATTTTCTCGTTGATCACGGGCGACTCGAATCTGAATCTCTACGAAGACCCAAAGCAACAACCGGAACAGAGATCATTAAGCCCGGACAAGTTAACATCAGACGCTGGCAACCAAGCGGCTGAAATCTCTCGCACCCAAAACTCAAATCATTCCTCGAATGGCAACACACCGTACGCGCCGCTTCACAGCTTAGACACTTTGTGGTTTCAGGCCGGAGGAACCATCTGCAATCTTTGGTGTACCCACTGCTTCATAAGCTGCAGCCCCGAAAACCACACATTCGGTTTCATGGAAAGGGCAACCGTGCAGCGTTATCTCGAGGAATCCAAGGAGATCGGGGTCAAAGAGTACTATTTCACCGGCGGCGAACCGTTCATGAACCGGGACATGCTGGGAATTTTGGAAGATACCTTGGCTATCGGTCCGGCGACCGTATTAACCAACGGCATCCTCATCAGTGAGCGAGTGGCAAAGCGGCTGAAAAAGATTGTCGACAATTCCAGGTACTCCTTGGAATTGCGCGTCAGCATAGACGGGTTTTCTCCTGAAACAAACGACGCCATCCGGGGTAAAGGAAGTTTCGAAAAGGCGATGAAAGGCGTTAAAAATCTGGTGGACTTGGAATTTCTCCCGATCATCACGGCGGCGCAAACCTGGGACGACTCCGAAACGGACGACATTCTTTACGGATTCCGTCAAATGCTCACCGGGTTGGGGTACACGCGTCCGCGTATCAAGCTTATCCCGCCATTACGCATTGGCCGCGAGAAGCTTCGCAGCCGGGGATACGACAAGTTTGAAACCATTACAAAGACAATGATGCTGGATTTTGATACGAATCTTTTACAATGTACCCACAGCCGCATGGTCACGGACAAAGGGGTCTACGTATGCCCAATTTTGATCGATTATCCAGAAGCGAAGATATCGGATTCGCTAAAGGATTCCGGGAAACCGTTCCCGTTAAAACATCAAGCCTGTTACACGTGTTACATATCAGGGGCAATCTGTCACAATGTTTCAGCACCCGCAACCAATTAGCGAAAGGACCGGAAAGAGAAATGAACAATTCAACGAAAAAAATCAGTGTGGAAAAGGCGGTTCGCGAACGTTACGCAAAAGGCGCAAACCAACAAGAAGCCGCTTTGTGCTGTGCGACCGAAGAATACGAAAAAGAGTATTTGGAGATTCTTCCACGAGAAATCATCGAACGAGATTACGGCTGCGGCGACCCCTCGAAGTATGTCAAGCCCGGTGAAACGGTTCTCGATCTCGGCAGCGGTACCGGTAAAATTTGTTACATTATCGCACAGAAAGTGGGCCGGGAAGGCAAATCCATCGGCGTCGATTTGAATGAAGAAATGCTGGGTTTGGCGCGCAGCTATCAGGAAGAAATCGCTGACAGGATAGGATATCACAACGTCGAGTTTCGCCGCGGTAAAATCCAAGACCTCCGGCTCGATTTAGATAAAGTTGATCTGTTTTTACGGGAAAACCCAA
>JBHHWX010000281.1:0-7964 GCA_046756745.1 bacterium
CAGGCTCAGTCATCTTTAGATGACTTTAGCTATGAGCCACGAATTTTAATTCGGGGCGGGTCAGCCGGTTGCAACGAAAGATGTGTGACACGATAAGCGGTAAAATGAGGCTCGTTTTCGGTCAATCACTTTATAGATCAAGGAGATTTCATGTCAGAACAAAAGGATGATGTTGCCGCCATTTTAGTTCTAAAAAACGGTCCGCTTAAGGTCACTGGTTTACAGGGGTTCGAGAATTCGCGTGGAGAAGCCATTAAGACCAAGAAAACAATGCATCTCTGCCGGTGCGGCGTTTCAAAGGCGAAACCTTTTTGTGATGGAACCCACAACTCAATACAGTTCACAGATGAAAAATCTTCGGAGCGGCCGCCGGATCAGCTCGATAAATACGCCGGAACAACCATAACTATTCTGGATAACCGCGGAATTTGTTCGCACGCCGGTGAATGTACAAATGGCTTACCCAAAGTTTGGCGCATGGGCACGGAGCCGTGGATCAACCCCGACGGCGAAGACAAAGATAAGATTATTGAAATCATCAAAAAGTGTCCATCCGGCGCCTTAAGCTATGCCATTGAGGGCACTGTGACGAATGAATTCAGCATTCAGCCTAAAATCCATATCTCACGCAACGGCCCGTTTGTGGTTCGGGGCGGCGTTAAGCTTGAAGACGTGGACATGGGGAAAGGCGCGAGTCCCGAACACTACGCGCTGTGCCGCTGTGGGCATTCCGGGAATAAACCCTTTTGCGACGGCTCACATTGGTATGCCGGATTCAAAGACAATGAGGATTTGACAATTGCTGCAGCGAATCGTCAAAGCGATGACGAGAAAGAAAACTGGCTACAGGTCGCCAGCGCGGATGAGATTGAAACAGGCAAAATAGTGACCGCCAATGTTGGGTCAAAGCAAATCGCATTAACCCACACTGAGAAAGGATTCTTTGCCGTCAATGCTCGCTGTCCCCACCAGGGCGGTCCGTTAGGCGACGGGGAGGTGTGCGGAGACCATATTCGATGCCCTTGGCATGGCTTCAAGTTTGATCTGAAGACAGGAAAAGGCGTTGGCAATGATGATATTGTTGAAACCGTCAAGGTTCGTGAAAGTAACGGGCAGATTGAAGTTCTCGCCCGGAAGCCGAAGCGCTCCAACTGGACGGTAAGTCATGTGATGATGGAAACCCTGGTTGGGTGGGGAGTGGATACTGTATTTGGAATGGTTGGGCACTCGAATCTCGGGGTCGCCGAGGCCGTTCGCGTTCAAGAAAAAAAGGGCAAAATACGCTATTTCGGGATTCGTCATGAGGGCGCCGCCGCCTTCGCGTGCTCCGGTTATGCGAAAGTGAAAGGGCGCCCGGCGGCATGCCTTGCGATCGCCGGTCCCGGTGCGACCAACCTTTTAACGGGTTTATGGGACGCTAAAATGGACCGGGCCCCGGTACTTGCCCTGACAGGACAGGTGAATTCACAAGTTTTGGGACCGGGCGCTTTCCAAGAAATCGATCTCACTTCGGCGTTTGAGGCGGTTTCGCGTTTTAGCCAGACGGTTCTCTCCGACAGCAATCACGCCGAGCTGGCTTCTCTGGCCTGCAAAACCGCGATCGTGGAAAGGGATGTCGCGCACCTCATATTCCCGGACGAAATTCAAGTGCAAGAAGCCGGCGACGTCGGGCCGGGCCGGCCTGACGGCAGACTCAGCCAAACTGGCATCACCCCCCCGGAGCAGGCGATTCTTTATTCGGTGTATCGAATAGCCAGAGCGAAGAAACCTCTTATCATCGTGGGATACGGAGCACGCGACGGCATCGGTGAGGTGATCGCTTTAGCCGAACAGCTCAACTGCCCGGTCATCACAACCTTCAAAGCAAAGGGGCTCATCGGGGATGATCACCCGCTTGGCGGCGGCGTTCTGGGCGCCAGCGGCACCCCGGTGGCAAGCACATTGATGAACGAGTCTGACCTGCTCATTGTCTTCGGTGCATCGTTTTCCAAACATACAGGCATTGATTCTCATAAAGCCCTTATTCAAGTTGACTTCGACCGCATGGCTCTGGGAAAGTTCCACGCGGTTGACGAAGCTGTCTGGGGAGACGTCGGGCTTTCTGCCAAATTGATGAAAGAACGTCTCCCGGAGCAGCCCGCTTGTAATGACCAAAGAAAAAAGCTCACAGAACTTTGGACCTCATGGCGAAAAGAGAAAACGGATCGAGCCCAAAGAAATGAAGGGAAAGGACTCAACTCAGCGATTATCTTTGAAGCGTTATCCAAAGTGGCCCCTGAAGACGCCGTCCTAAGCGTTGATGTCGGCAATAATACGTACTCTTTCGGCCGCTACTTCGAGTGCAAAGGAACGCAGCAAGTCATCATGTCCGGATATTTGGGATCCATTGGTTTCGGACTACCGGCTGGCATGGGGGCCTGGGCTGCGGTTGGCGAACACAGAAAGGTCATCGTTGTCTGTGGCGATGGTGGATTTGGCCAGTACTTGGCAGACTTCACAACTGCTGTGAAATATAACATGGATATTCTCATTGTGCTCTTACATAATAAGGAATTAGGGAAAATTTCAAAGGAACAACGCGACGGAGAGTGGGAGGTCTGGCAAACATCCCTTCACAATCCGAATTTTGCCGAGTTTGCAAAGCTGTGCGGAGGAGAAAGTGCGAGAGTGGAAAAAGCCTCGGAGCTCGAGTCTGTTTTCGAAAAAGGCTTGGCATCGCAAAAGCCGTTTATTGCTGAGATCATTGCGGATGCTCTTTTGACATAGAGCTTGTGCAAGAATAACGTGGTAAATTGTAAGGACTTGTTTAATTTAACGCCGAGATGCAGAGCACGCAGAGAAACAAAAAAGTGAAAAATGAAAATGAAATGTCAGAAAATAATTGTGCGGTAATTGAATCCGGTGTCAATAATTTATAGGAACCCTAACTCGCTGGTTGCGCTCAGCAATTGGTCGGCAGAAACATTCCCGCTGGTACAACGCCGGTTTGATTGTCTGAGCTGGTTCGAAACTATCCTCTTGTCCGGTGAAGTCTTTATTTCAATTCCTTGGTAACTTCAGAAATAATTTGCAGTTGGACGATTCGAAAAAAAAGCATAGTCTATATTTTCAAGATTTTTCTTCTTGATTATCCAAGCTTACTTTTGTAAAGTACTTAGTGTCTGAACGAAAAGTCCTTCCTCTTCCCGAAGGCCTCTGGCCGAGGGGTGAATTCCTGCTTGGCTCGGCGGGACGCTTTCGCGAAGAAGTTTTAAATCGCGCATTTTTCGAGTTTTCGTTCAGACACTACTTAGGAAAATTTCAGACAGCAAACAGATTTAAAGAGAAAGAATGAAGGCCGTGGCCATCCCAGAAGATATCCCTCAAGCAACTCGAATGTCGGATGAAGAAATAAAGCAAGAAATAGCAGTCATGCTTTTTCAAAAGGAAAAGCTAACACTAGGGCAAGCAGCTTATCTGGCGGAAATGAGCCAGTTACAATTCCAGCACCTTTTAACCAGTCGCCACAATCCCTGTCCATTACGATGTTGAGGAATTTGAAGAAGACTTGCAAACATTAAAAGATTGATTAAAGAGGTAAAACCACTATTGGATGACCTGAGGTCCATAGCAGGATTTTGGATAGACCAAAAACTTTATGAACGTAATTAGAAAATGCTGGTGAAGAAAGTTCTATCTAGTCAAACTTTTACCAAATGATTTCACAACCCCGAGAAACCCCATAATCCCGGCAATTGTTACAAGTGCACTTAAGCCCTTTGCAACTGAAACTTGTCGTTCAGCAATCAAACCAAGGCTTCACAATAATAATGGCAAAGGTGACCCTAAAAAATATCAATAAATTTTTCGGTGAAGTCCATGCCGTCAAGAATCTCGATCTCGAAATCCAGCAAGGCGAATTTTTCAGCGTGCTTGGTCCCAGTGGCTGCGGCAAGACAACCACCCTGCGGATGATCGCCGGCTTTGAAATGCCTACTTCCGGTCATATTTTCTTTGACGACCAAGACATCACCTATATCAAGCCGAACCGGCGCAACACCGGGATGGTATTCCAGAGCTACGCGCTTTTCCCACACATGTCGGTTTTTGAAAACATCGCTTTTGGCCTCAAGGTCCGAAAACTCGCCCAATCAAAAATCAAATACCGGGTTTCCGAGGTCTTAAATCTTGTGAATTTAGAGGGATATGAGCGCAGACGCGTGACCGAACTTTCCGGAGGTCAGCAGCAAAGGGTGGCTTTGGCGCGCGCCCTGGTTATCGAACCTGGAATCTTGCTTCTGGATGAACCGTTAAGCAACTTGGACGCAAAACTCAGAGAAGAAACACGCCAGGAAATTCGGTCCCTGCAAAAGTCTGTGGGCATAACAGCGATTTACGTCACTCATGACCAGGATGAAGCGATGGCGATCTCGGACAGAATTGCCGTTTTAAAACAAGGGGTCTGCCAGCAAGTGGGTACACCTGAAGAAATTTACAGCAACCCGAAGAATCGATTCGTCGCCAAATTTGTCGGAAATTCCAATATACTGGAAGCGACATACCTTAAGGGTGAAAACAGCTTTGTTATTGCGGAGCTCATGTCCGGTTTGAAAATACACGTAGAAACGAACGGCAAACAACCGTTCTCGCCGGGGCAAAAATTTTTTCTCAGCATTCGCCCGGAGAACATCAAACTCGTTAGTTTAGGTGGGAATGTCAAAAACGTTTTTGAGGGGCGGGTGAAAAATGTACAGTATTCGGGCGGGATTGTAGAATATAATATTGACGTCAAAAGCCACGGTTTTCGTGTCAAACGGTTTGTTGAGGACGGTCCGGCGTTAATAAATGAGACCGCGTTTGTTCACATTCCACCCTCGAGAGTTAACATTTTAAGTCAATAGCGTTGTTGAAAAACTCTGTCAGGGTTCATGCTATGTGCTATATATAGATGATACATTTTTGTGCAAAATTATGACATGTTTTCCTATGCTGTGAGACGTGAAAAGTCAAACGTGAGACGTGCCCTTCCCAACCCACCATGTCGAGAGGCACGTTTCACATCTCACGTTTCACGTTTGCCAGTGCGGCTTCGCCGCGCTGGGAATACTCTATACTGACATTCTTGTAAGACTCTAACCCTGACAGAGTTATTAATCTACAGATCAGTCAATAACTGGCAATAACGATCTATCAAATGTTTTTAAAAAAACAAGCTACCGCACTGATTTTACCCCTTCTCATTCTCGCTATTTTGATAGCCTATGTCGCCTATCCTGCAAGCCAAATTATTTTACAAAGCTTTTTCCAGAGCGGAGACTTTACCTTTGCTCACTATCTTGATTTTTTTGATATCACAAACAGTGCAAGTTTAGAGGCGCTCTGGGGCAGTGTATTTGTCTCCCTTCTGAGCGTGATATTTTCAGCTCTCGTGGGCGTACCGTTGGCCTATCTTTTTACCCATTACCGTTTTCCCGGCCGCTCGCTTTTTTCCGCAATAGCTGTTTTACCGGTTGTCATGCCGCCTTTGGTCGGTGTTTTGGCGTTTTTGTTTTTGTACGGTGAAAGCGGCATGATTCCTCGTGCGGTTCAGGCGTTTCTGGGATTGAAGTCGGTGCCTTTTTACATCGACGGCGTCGTCGCCATTTTGGTCATTCATACTTACAGTTTGTACGTTTATTTCTACCTGTTTGCATCTGCGGCTTTTTATGATATGGATGTGTCGGTGCTGGAGGCTGGTCAGAATCTCGGCGCCAGCAAATGGATGCTTTGGCGCAAAATCATCCTGCCGCTGTTGACGCCGGCTTTAGGAGGGGCGGCGCTTTTGGTGTTTATGACCTCCATGGCCTCGTTCAGCGCACCATTCATTTTTGCCGGTGATTTTCGAATCCTCAGTCTGGAGATTTTCAACAGCAAACTCAACGGTGAAATCGAATTGGCCATCACACAATCGGTGATTCTCACCGCAATTTCAATTTTATTTCTCATTCTGTTCCGGCGCTACTCCGGACGCCGAAATTATTTCAGCGCCGGCAAAGGCGTTCGGATGCAACCGAAACCGATTGCCAAAGGCTGGACAAGGCAGATCATGGGCGCATTGGGTATTGTGCTGGTTATCTTGATGATCCTGCCGCAATTAACGGTGGTGTTAATCTCTTTTGTCAAAAACGGCACCTGGACTTGGCAAACGCTGCCGCAAATCTATACCGTTGAAAACTACTCTCACTTATTTCGCAACACGCGCATGTTTGAACCGATCATCAACAGCCTCAAAATGGCCGCTCTCGCGACTATTGCGAATGTTGGCTTCGGCATCGCGGCTGCCTACGTGAGCCTCAGAAAAAAGGGCGCCGGCAAAAGAGCCGTTGAGATTCTCACGATGCTGCCCTGGGCAATTCCCGGAACCGTTATTGCTATTGGCTTGATCATCAGTTTCAACAAGCCGACCATTTTCTCATTCGGGCAGATTCTGGTCGGGACGTTTTGGATTCTGCCGCTGGCCTATTTCGTGCGCAATCTGCCCCTGGTGTTTCGTTCAACCTATGCTTCGCTCGAACAATTCGACCCTTCATTGGAGGAATCCGCAAGAAATCTCGGCGCCACATGGTTGTTTAGCTTCAGAAAAGTGGTTTTGCCGATTATTGTTCCTGGAATCCTTTCAGGGGCTCTGTTGGCATTCGTGCTCGCAGTTGGCGAGTTCGTATCTTCAATCCTATTGTACAGCTATTCGAATCGTCCCATTTCAGTGGAGATTATTTCGCAGCTTCGAATTTTTAATTTGGGATCGGCTGCGGCTTACAGCGTCTTCTTGATTTTTCTGATCGGGATCGTTCTGGGAGTTTCAAATCGATTTTTACATTCGCGAACAGAAAGTGTCGTTATTTAGCCTGAATAAATCGTGAACTTACTATTTTTAGCACTTTCCTTAAGAGTTGTCATTTCGAGCCTGTTTTTTAGGCGAGAAATCTGTTATGGCGCCGCTCTGTACACATACAGATTTCTCACCCCGACAAAAAGCGTCGGGATTCGAAATGACACGAAAATAGGTTGATTTATCGTTGGCAGAATAATTATTCTGCTATATAAAAGTTTTCCTTTCGGGTTCTGTAGTGTCATTCCGAACCCGTTTTTCAGGGTGAGGAATCTGTTGGCTAATTTTTTCCTTGATCTTATTTAAGATATGAATTATTATTAACATAATGACTCCCAAACCCTAAGGGGAGAAATATGTTGAGCTCCATCCAAAACTTCAAAAACACCCAGAACAAGCCCAAGCTTCCGGATCAGGTCCGCGAACGCATCCGCACCGAAAAAGCATACGAGTGGATACTGTACCGGAGCTTCTGGGACACGACCATCAATGCAGTTGGATTGATGGATCAATGGATTGTTGGATTGCAATCCGACACTTGAATTGTAGGTGAAGTTATGCTCGTCTACTTTAGATGTTTCTAAAAACTCTTGAAATTAGACCAAAGTCTCGTATTTTATAGTATGAAAATAGTGGGAAGTAGGCATAGGATAATAACTTCCAATCTGAATGAAATCGAAACATCGTAAGACGTTACAAGCAATTTTCGAAGATCCCGTTCGTGCTAATATTCAATGGAAGGATATAGAAAGCCTACTAATCGCTTGTGGAGCTGAAATCAGTGAAGGACGAGGTTCCAGAGTACGAATTGTACTCAATCAAGTCCGTGCCGTATTTCATCGTCCACATCCGAGAAAAGAAACTGATAAGGGAGCTGTGGTTTCCATGCGTCGTTTTTTGACAGAAGCAGGAGTTGAACCATGATGCAGTACAAAGGTTATTTAGCCCGCATTGAGTTTGATGAAGAAGCCAATATTTTTCATGGCGAAGTCATCAATATTCGCGATGTCATCACTTTTCAGGGAAAATCGGTAGAAGAACTGAAAAAAGCATTTGAAGAATCGGTTGAAGACTATCTGGAATTTTGTGCTGAACGTAATGAAGAACCTGAAAGGCC
>JBHHWX010000282.1:0-7950 GCA_046756745.1 bacterium
TGAATCCGTGGCTGATTTATTTTAGCATGTTTTTGAGATTTTGCGGTTTTGCCGCACTGGGTCAATCCGTGGCTAATTACATTTGTGAGCAATAAAATGGGCCTTATAAAGAAAATCGATCAAGGTATTCGAAAAGTCGTTTTTTCCATTTTTTGGTGGTTTCTCGATCCACTGGAACCGGAACGACTTTATGGCGAGCTGGTCGATGTCATGGATAGAAATCTCGATGCGAGCAATCCGCATAGACTCTTGGCCCCGGACAGTTTTGATGTTTCGGTTAATAATACGGTCTTCATCAAGCATGCTCATTCAATCAAGACTCTCGAAACCTCTATTCAGGATAGATTACAAAAATATACTGCAGAAAAAGATTATGAATTGCTCGAGCCTTTGATAAAACTGCACATCATTTCATCGGCGACGATTTCAAAACACAAAGTAGAAATTCGACACCGGTTCTCAGCTCAAGAATCCGATCAAAAGAGGCTTGGGGATAACAAGAACTATCAACTGAAAGTAATACAAGGCCAGGGTAAGGGCTCAACCTGGAAACTCGAATCCGGCAATACGTACAGCATCGGCAGGGTCTCAACTGCGGATATCTGCTTGCCGTATGAAATTATTTCAAAAAAACACGCCACCCTGTACTTCATGTCCGAAGCCAAGCTCTCGATTGTGGACGAAGGGAGCGCTAACGGCACATTTATCAACGATGAGGAAGAACCGATTAAAGGCAGTCGCGAACTGAGCATCGGTAATAAAATCAGATTTTGCAAACTCGACCCCATCATTCTGACTTTGTCGGCAGAATAATCTAAGCGCTTAGCGCCAAACATCGACACAGTTTTGTCGATAATATTCAAGATCAAGAGCATTTTAGCCACGGATTTACACTGATTGACACGGATAAAAATACAAATTAAGCCAGTTTAGTAAAATAGAAAAGCAGTTTAGTTTAGAATTCAGTTTAAAGATTAAAAGGCAGAATGATTTTTTGGCAGAATAATAAAAATTTATAAAATAAAATTATTCTGCCGTATAATTATTCTGCCATAGTTTGGCCCACTAAAACTTTGCTAAAAAAACACAATGTTGCAGGTTTGTAGTACGGATTGAACACGGATAAAATATATTGTATTGTTCATTTATAAACAAAATCCGTGTTTCATCAGTGTGAATCCGTGGCTAAAATAGTCTTATTATGCTGATAGTACTCATCATCACAAAATATCTTATCCTCACCATCGTTGCGATTTACCTTTTGCGCATCCTTTTCCTTGCGGTGCGAGGCATTGGCGACGTATTTTCCTTCGCCCGCCGCAAAGAGATGTCCGTTGTTTTGTGGGTGTTTATTTTTGCGTTTATCACTTTAGTCTGTTATCAGGGCTATTGGCAATTATTCATCGACAATGAATTTTTCGAGGAAACGAAAAAGCTTCATGATCCCCGTCCGTGGATAATCGAG
Organism: bacterium; assembly: GCA_046756745.1. Lineage (GTDB taxonomy): Bacteria > Zhuqueibacterota > Zhuqueibacteria > Oceanimicrobiales > Oceanimicrobiaceae > JBHHWX01. Next base: position 1,466 of record JBHHWX010000282.1, read on the forward strand.
GCCACCACTGTAAAAGGAAAAATCTACGATCGCAATCACGATGATGCGAAAATTTTTGCCGGCTACACCTTGCCCACGGATGGCAGCCTGCCGAGACGGACCTATCCGTTGGGTGAGGCCACTTCCCATTTGATCGGATACTCCGATGTTGAGCGCGATAAAGCCGGATTAGAAAAATTTTACTTCGAACGGCTGATGGGGTGGACTCAGTACAACGATGAAGAAAAAGCCAATTTCGTCAATAATAAATACTATCGCACCAGACCTGTCGGCAACGATATCATCTTAACTTTGGATTACGATTTACAAAAGACCGCTTACGACGCTTTTGGCGACAACAAGGGAGCGGTGGTCGCGATTGAACCTGCAACCGGGGATGTGCTGGTCATGGTGAGCGCCCCAAGTTTTCATCCCGATTCTGTTTCCGTAGACCAAGCGTGGGTGCGAATCGTTACCGACGAGGAAAATCAACGCCTGTACAATCGAGCGTTGAAAGGACGTTATCCTCCCGGTTCTACATTTAAACCTATCGTCGCATCTGCAGCCCTGGAAAAGGGGCTGAATCCCGTGTGGGATATCGGCCCGAATGGTTACCGACCACCCGGGGTGCGCAGAAAAAGGGTCTTCGACCATGAGCGCGCCAGCTATAAAAAAAGAGGGCAAGTTTGGCGTGGACAGGGTCGGATAAACATGACGAGGGCGTTGGTAAAATCGAGCAATGCTTATTTTGCCAGATTGGGAGTTAGCGTTGGCGACTCTTTGATGCACGAAATCGCCTACCGCTTCGGCTACAACCAGCCGGTTGCCTGGAATATCTCGCGACCCGAACTTCGCGATGCAATCGTGGCTTTCAGAAGTTCCTTCCCGCCGACTAAAAATGCCCACGAGCTTGCCTGGTCAAGCATCGGGCAGGAAAAAGTCTTAGCGACTCCTTTACAATTAGCCCTGACCGCCGCTGCCATTGCCAACAAAGGCATCCTTATGAAGCCCAAGCTGGAGCTCGACGAGCCGCCTGTGATATGGCATAGAGTGGTTTCCGAAAGCACGGCGGAGGCAGTCAAAAAAATGATGCGGGAGGTGGTGTGGTCCCGTGGCGGCACGGCCTGGAGAATGCGCATGAAGGAAGTGGAAGTCGGCGGCAAAACCGGAACCGCTGAACTTACCAAAATTGTCAAACACGAAGATGGCGCCTCTGAATCGGTCATTGTCAATAATGCTGTTTTTATCTCTTTTGCGCCCGTGGACGCTCCTAAAATTGCGATTGCAGTGGTCGCAGAAGGCGCAGGCTACGGCGGGGCTGCGGCTGCGCCTATTGCCAAGGAAATATACCTCAAGGCTCATGAATTAGGTTACTTTGATGGAACCAACAACTACAAAGCCACTGGCAAAAATTAAGCCGCTGTTGGGATTAATTGTCGCCATCCTCATAACAGTAGTGGGGATGCTTTCGGTTTACGTCGCCGGCAATGCCAGAGGCTATGACCCAAGCATGACCGTGCTGGTGCGCAACGTCCTTCTGATGTGTTTTTTCCTGGTGGTTTATTCTCTTCTCAAACGGAATTACAAAGGCGACTTCACAATCCTGGTGGTTGTGGCATTTCTAACCGGAATCGGTTTTATCGTCCAATATCGAATCAGCGCGGCAATTAACGTTGGCTTTCAAGAAACTCTCGTAAAACAATATTCTGCTGCGATCGCAAAACAAGACTCGGTTAAAGAAGACTCTGGCGAGGCAGTTGCACCAGATACAACAGCAGTTGGAATTTCAGAAGAAAGGAAATTAGAAACCATCCGGAAAGAAGCCGAGCAGCTTCTAAAACTTGAGAAGCTGAATTTCAGGCAGTTGCTTGGACAATTCTTTGGCAGCATTCCGGGTTGGTCGCGTTTAATTGTTTCTTATCTGATCGCTCTTCTTTCTATCGTGTATCTTGTTAAGAAATGCTCTTCCGATAAATTCATGGATTCCCTGGCCCAACCCTTTTTCTGGGTTACGCTGACCATTTTTCTTCTTTTCGTTTTCGTCGCTTTAAGTGAGGTCAAAACCCGCGGCAGGTTTGTTTATCAAATGACTCCGTGGGAGGCTTTTAAGATAACCATCATCATTTTTTTAGCGGGATTCTTCGCTAAGTACAAAGATGAATTTACACGAAACACGCCGAAAATTAAAGGGAAGAGGGTAAAAAACTTACTCATCCCCTGGGGGCCTTTTGTTTTAATTTGGCTTGTGCCGCAGTTATTGTTCGTTCTCCTGAAAGATTTTGGCCAGGTGATTCTTTACGGTGGACTCGTCATCATCATGATTTTTGTGCTTACCAGAAAATATATTTACTTGTTTGGAGGAATTGCCATAACCGTCGTCACCTCCAAGGTGATCTTGCTGCTTGAAGGAATCGCCCCGCCGCATGTTTTACAGCGTTTCCTTATCTGGTCGGATATCTGGGCGCCGCCGCGCAATGAGGCCTGGTGGGATAACGTCTATCAGATTATGAATTCATTCTTTGCCCTGAATGCCGGCGGGTTGACCGGCTCCGGCTTAGGGTTGGGTTACCCAACCAACATTCCCCTGGTCGTCTCAGATTTTGTCTATTCGGCCATTTCTGAGGAGTTAGGTTTTTTAGGCGCGGTTGCAATTGTTATGTTGTACCTGCTGCTATTTTTTCTTGGAATCCGGGTGGCTCTCGAGTCTGAAAATGATTTCGAAAAAATGCTGGCCACCGGTTTTACCACCATACTTGCCCTGCAAGTCTTTGTCAATATCGGCGGGGTCGTCAAACTCATCCCGCTTACCGGAATCACCCTGCCATTTATCAGCCGGGGTGGATTTTCCTTTCTTATTTCAACTTTCATTATCGGTCTCTTAATGGGACTTTCCCACAGAAACGGCAAAAGGATCTTTTCAGTATGAACGCACGGGTAGAAACGGCCGCCATCACGGACAAAGGATTAAGCTCCCAAACCGTCGTCAATGAAGACAGCTATGTGGTGCTGGAAAGGGAGGGGGTGTATGCCGTTGCCGACGGTGTTGGCGGGGCGCACGCAGGAGACGTTGCGAGTCAAGCAGCGCTTGCAGCCATTAAAAAGCTCGTCATCGAGACCAAACAAAATCACCACAATCCAAAACTTGATTCGATAGGTTTTGTGAAACAGTTGATCCGGGCGGGTAATGAAGTCGTCTATGAAAAAGGCCGGCAAAAAGGGCGACAGATGGCAACAACCATCGCCATTTTGGTGATCGAGGATGACCATGCTGTGATAGGCCACGTGGGAGATAGTCGAATATATGTTCACAGAGAGGGTGATTTAGTCCAGCTCACCAGGGATCATTCGAAACGCCAAACCGTGATCGATAGCGATCCTCAAAAATCGAGTGTGGCGTTGATCTACCCGGATCGGAATATTATCACGAAAGCTCTCGGCGCCGAGCCTCATGTGGACCCGGACATTCAAAAAGTCCTTCTAAAGAACGAAGATATTTATGTCATATGTACGGATGGAATTTACATTCATAATTCCGATGATGAGATTCTCACAAATGTACAGAGGAACGGAAAAAACTTGCAAACAATATGTGAACAGTTTAAAGATAACTGTTATAAAAGGGGAGCGAAAGACAATCTCACAGCCATCGTGTTGAGAATTCGAATCGAAAAACCGGATGCGATGGAGACTCGAGTCATTTGATTTCAATTTTTTGGATCTCGGAAAATATCACGCGAATATATCTTATGTGCTTTGATCTATGAATTTCATGACCTAAATTCGTTGCTAAAAACCTTGTAAAAGTTTATATTTAAGCAAACAGTAAAAGAAGAAGAGGACTTCCGATGCAAATACAACTTTCAGGAAAAGCGGCTGAGATTGTAAAGGCACAAGTGGTGTCCGGAATCTATACGGATGCGGCTGAGTTTATCTCGGATATTATTCTCAAGTATGAAGCTTATTATAAAAAGAAGCTCGAAGCACTCAACCGAGAAATCGCCATTGGCCTGGAGCAAGCGAATAGAGGAGAATGTGTAGAGATTGATTTTGATGAGCTCATGCAAGAGGTTGACAAGGAGCTCGGTTACACCAACACCATGGAATGAAGAAAGTCACGATCACTCCTAAAGCTCGTGCCGACTTAAAAGGCATTAGCAGTTACACGGACAACCAATGGGGGCGACAACAACGCTTCAGCTACATAAAACAGTTTCAAGATAGATTCTCCTATCTTGCTAACAAGCCGCAGATGGGGCGAAAACGCGACGAGATCATTGGTTCTCCTTATAGTTATCACGAAGGCAGGCACGTCATCTTCTATCGCACAACCGCCGAAGGAATTGAGATCATGAGAGTCTTGCATGACTCGATGGATTTCCCAAGACATTTCAAATAGATTGTTTAACACTGAGAGGAACTGAGCTCAATGACATTTGGAAAATATTTCATTCAATGGCTTGTTGTCAACGTAGGTATTGGGATAACGCCATCAGAAAATCTTGAAAATCTGCAACGAATTTTACGATACCTTGACTCATCCTTCACACAAGCACGGACCGTAGACTTCAAGCGCAGAAAACCGGGTGTGGTTTCAAGAAGCATTCGTAGGCGCCAAAGATCATATTATAGATACTGTTGATAATGGGCAATCAATTTCCGAACTTCTGGCACGAGCTCATTTGGAATTTCCATAAAAGTTTGATTTTTATCTTCAAAAGCCGCTTCATCCTCAGCAACAGCCTCTTCGTCAGACTGTCTTTCATAATAAGCTAATAACTTACGCACTTTTTTTTCATCCCATCCTTTAGGGAATTTATTTTTATTCATCTCTTTTTTCTCCTTCGCCTACGATAGGCAATCAAGGATCATCGTATTCATCAAAGAATTTTTCTCGAGGCTCTGTCGGTTTCTCACTGATTTGTTGCTCTAAGCCTGATCGACACTAACGATGACTCAGTGGTGCGGTTGTGAGCAACTGAACTTTGTATTCCCACGAAGGTTATACGAGGATCCAGCGCCAGAATTACTCACCTGCGGTAGCGCATCCACTACAGCCGATTGTTATGCACCGACTATCTTGAAATGTCCAAAAACCGCAATTAATTTGAGAACTCTACTTGAATTTGATGTAAAGATCGTCGAATAGTTTGAAAGTACTCAGGGCATGTTGAATTCTTTTCAGAATATCCCGTGCACCCAGGTTTGCTTCAATATAGTAAGTCTCGGTAATTTTCAACGGATTGCGGTGCATCTCACCTGACTTTGACAGTTTAAGTTTGTTACCTAAGTCGGTCGTAAAAAATGTCTCGGGCTGGATTTCAAATAGAAATGAAATCACCTTGTGATAGAGCTCGTTATACGAAGCAACTTCTGATTTTTGGTCAAAGAAGATAATGTAGTCAATTGTCTTGCCAGTCGGATCATCTTCTTCGAATACATTTATTTCCTCGTACTTGCCATTCTCATCAATAGTAACTTGTGGGTATTGCCAAATTTTTTTAAACCTCTCGGCTATTATTTCAAACCTTTTTTTAATCTCTTCGATGTCCCATTTTTGCAGAGACGAAAGATGCTTGTTGAGAAAGAGTCGACTGTCTCCATAACCTTTATCCGGCAGATCTCTTTTTTCGATAAACGGTTTGTTACCTAGAACACCATTATTGCCTGACAACGTCAGGTTGCCTATCGTATTGAGATAATTCTCTTTTATTTCAGTGTACTCTTCCTCTCCGAGATCAATTTTCCACTGTGGATCAGGATTTCGTGGGAATATGTGCTCAATTGTTATGTCAGGATTATCCTCAATTTGAACTGGCTCTCTATTGTCATAGTTTTCGAGCCTTTCAAGGAAATATGTTTTATTCTTAGCTTGAATCCCGTAGACATCTTTGAATTTGAGATCACGAATCGTCTCGTCATCATTCGGAAATCTTTGACTGCTTTTCTTTCTAAGCAATGATTTGTAAATCGAGGTTAGGTAATCTGCACTGTCGACATCCTCATAAAGTCGCATAAAAATCTTGTTCAACGCATTTGTGGGTAACCCAACTATGAATCTCCTCCAGACAAATGATTGGAGTATTTCTAGGGTTTTTAACAAAGTTTCTTTCTCAATCAGGTTGTTTGCGTAGTCGTCGTAGACTTCGAGTATGAACGGATAGGATACGTTAATTTCAAGCTTATTAATCAGTTTAATTTGCTCTCTGATCTCTCTGTCATTCTCCTTGTTTGGATTTATAAGTTTATTATAGTACTGCACAAATTTCTTAATCTCACCCATCACTGTTTCAAGCGACTCGAAATTGTCAAACTGATATCGAGATTTAAATTCCTGATATACTTTGTTTTTATTTGGTATCTCTCTAAACTTAAGCGTCAAAAAATCCCTGATAAAATCTGAAACCTTGCTCTTATTAGTTTCATCCTCGGTCGCTAAAACCTCAATGTGATACCAATATTTTTCGTAAATTTTGTTTTGGTGAGAATACTTGAGTCCCATAAGAATG
>JBHHWX010000283.1:0-7930 GCA_046756745.1 bacterium
CAGTTTACCCACTTATTCTTTATTATGAGTGCTTTACTTTATTACTGCTAACACGATCATCACCCGCAAAAGGGCTTGATCGCACTGGACTTGGAATCACCAATTAAGCTTGAAGAGGGCACTGAACGTGCCCAAAAATCCGCCGCCCTTTTGTCGGGTGAATGAAATTGTTAGCCCATAATTGTAGGACATTTTGAATTTATGCCTCAGAATTAGCTTTAATTTAAGAAAACTGTGGAGCAGAAACAAGGGTAAGTTCTCGCGGGAGAATATGATAGAATACAACAGGTGTGACTCACATAGTGTGGGGCATTGGTTCCCCGGTATGCAAATGTTTGATTTATCAAACTTAACGTGTTTCTAACAGATTTGGTATTGGGGACACCTTACTTCTCCCAAAATCGAACCACACTTGCAGCTCCACGCCAAAGGTTTTACTCAGTGAAAGCTGCGTGCCTAAAAGATTTCTATAAACCGGAATTTGCTGATAGGCGCGTAGGGCAAACCGTCCTTCACGATAAAGAATTGTAGGTACAAGCGAATAGGTTTCCCCGCCGGTGCTCGGAAGGAACCGACCTTCGGCAAAATCTTTTTCGGCGATTCGTGCGCGGGCAAGCAGAGACAATCCGAGCCAGTTCAATGGGTTGTATTCAACGGCAAACGTTGGCAACCACTCATTGCCGAATTTATAACCATCGGGATTGGCGCCGGCATAACGGTAGAGCAAGCTTGCGGATATAGTTGTACGATACTGTCTGAAACTGCGTGAGGCAAACAACCAGCCGAGCAAATCCGCAGCTCCAGTGCCCAGCTGCAAGTCGATGGCGAGCTTTACACCATTGTTTTTTTTGGTATAGCTGCCGACGGGCAGTTTGGCGCCGCCGCCAATCGCTACTTCATACGGTGAAAAAATGCCGGGCTTAATGAGACTGTATTTCGCAATCATTGTGACGTCTCCGAGGCCGGTCGCTCGGTACTCGGTTGTTTCAGTAATATTGCCGATGGCGCTGGTGGTACTGAAGCGTCGCTGCTTTGTACCGAAACTCACAATGGCTACAGCCGAAACCCGTTCGCCTAATCCGTACTCCAAATCAAGATTTAAGGTAACCACTGAGGCTTTTCGTCGCAACACATCTTCAACAGGCGTGTTCCCCTGATAAGCCTGATCCAGTCCGCTGTGCTGATAACTCAAGGCCAGTTTGAAGGTTCGCGGCGAGGACACGCCTCGCTCCGCGCCGGTGAGTGCTGATGTGCCGGGCGTGCAACAACCCTGGGCATACGTGGATTCGATACTGTTGCCTGCAATCAGAAAAACAACCATCAAGGTTTGCAGTAGGTTTTTCATCGGACCGTCACTATTACTGTTTCGGAGTCACTGCCGCCGCTGTTCGAAGCAGTCACGGTTATCTGGTTGGCGCCGGTGCAACAGTATGCCGCGCTGTAACGCACCATATTTCCCTGCCCCACAATGTCACCCAGGCTGGCCTTCCAACTGTAATTCAATTCACCTCCTGCCGGATTTACAGCATCGCAAGTAATTGTGCAACTTTGACCCACCTGGATGACTTCAGGCTCGGCTTTTACGGCCGTAATGACCGGGGGTTCTGTGCTCCCATCAGCTTGTTCGGTTGGTTGCGGCTGCACACAACCCACCATCAACGCTCCAAAAAATATTAAAAACGGAAATTTCATTATATCCTCCATTTTGTTTAAAATGTAGAATGCAAATACCTGAGATATTCTGTGACTATTTTCTTGAATTGGTCTTTGTCGTTTCCAACGCAATCACCGAAACTGCATTGTCGCCGTAATTGGTCACGTAAAGCTTGCTGTCATTCACGGCAGACACCACCCCAATCGGTTTGGCACCAACGCCAAATTCCTGTGAAAGTTTTTGGTAAGTCTTCGCGTCATACGAATAGACTTTGGAACTATTGAAGTTCACCACATAAAGCGTTTCGCCGGACTTGGACAACACGGCTTCCTCCGGGCCATCCAAACCGGTAATTTCATGGACTATTTTATCGGTTTCGGTGTCGAGAACGTGGACTTTGTTTTCGAAAAAATTGCTGATGTAAAGCAACGAGTGGTCGTGATTGTAATGGATGAGCTCGGGTTTGCCGCCGGTTGCGATGACTTCTGTAGACTTGGCTGTTAAATTGATGATGGAAATCGTGCCGTCTTTGGTGTTGGTCACGTAGATTTTGCTGTCGTCCTTTGAAACCCCAACCCCGTCCGGACCATTGCCGGTGGCATATTCATCGAGAATTTCCAGCGACTCCGCATCGATTTTGAAGACCTTATTGGCATCGGTGGCGACGACAAACAGAGTTTTGCCATCTTTGGTGGAAGCAAGGCCGCCTAAATACTGCTCGTACCGTTTGGAGCGCACAATTTCGTGCTTGGTAAAATCGATGACGTCGACACCCTTGTCATATCCGCTCACAGCCACAAAATTGCTCTCGCCCAGGCGCGTGAATCCCCAGGGATAGTCGGCGCCATCAATAGTTTGGATGACCTCATCTGTGCGGGTGTCGATAACGCTGATGAAGGAGTCTTCGACATTGGCGATGTACAGATAATTTTCGCCCGGAGTTAAAAACATGGCGTCCGGGCCTTTGCCAACGGCGATAGTCTGACGTTGTGTCTCCGATTTTTTTGCCTTAGTTTGCTTTTGTGAATCTTGACCACACCCAACTGTGAAAAAGAATAGAATTACGACCGCGCTGAGACGTATCATTGTTTCCTCGTTATAATTTAAAGTTTACGGATTTCAATCAGCTTTCCGGCATAGTCAAGCATCCTGGCAAAAACAAGCCGGGTAAGCCGGTATCCTTCTTCGATTGAAAGAATCACGAATCTATGGCTGCGCCGGTTACTAAACCACGTAAGCGCCGCTACTTCGGAGCTGAAGAAAAAGACATGATGGCAAAGCGCCTTCCAGACTTGTCCTGGTGATTGCATAATTTGTTCTCTTGGTTCCGGCAGTACGAAAGATACAACAGCTTCCTGCGGCTCCCATTTCTGCACATATTCAGGCCAGATGGTCAATCGAATCGGGTCGCCCGTTTGCGGACAGGCTGATTCAACCTCCGCAGTCTGATTTAAGAGAGCCGGCAGAAGCAATGAATCCCAGGCACACCAGGTGGACAACATGGCATGCACGTTAAATGTCGCAGTCGACATCGAATACCCTTTGAGCCAGAACCGGTGCGTTCTTTTTGTGACAGTCCAAACATGCCAACGATGTTGCCATGAGAATCATACTCAGCCGCTGAATTCAATAAAGTGTCGGCCTCGAAGGAAATTCTATGTTGAGTAGCAATTTCTCTTATGGTCTCGGGTGGAATTGTTTCTCCTCTTGCGACCCGCTGCCAAAGCTCAATCAATACCTGCGACTGCTCGATAGTGAACTGCGGTGGAATTCCGGCTTCACTGAAAGCCTGGACTAATTCAGCCAGGTTTTTCTCCGGCATATCCTTTTAGAAGCAGCAGTGACTTACAGCTGACAAAGAGTCGCCGCTTACCGCCATCAAAATGGCGCCGGCAACAAAGATTAAGACTGCCAGGACTATAATCCATGTGTTGCTATCCAGCTTTTGCATTTGATATTTTCCTTGTGACTATGCTCATACTTCCTTTCTCAAGAAAGGCAATAACCAGCTATTATCTTCTTCCTTGAGCCAATAGAAAGCCAAAACTCCCAAAATGGTACCGTGAACAACATGGGCTACAAATGTGAGCGCAAATAACTGCGGCCACATAAACCTGATTCCGAATAGTCCTACCATAGGACCCATCGGCGGACCAAGCATCATGCCGAGTTCCATAAGTAGTAACCAGAAGATAGCCATAAGCGCTGTTTTTGTAAGGGTGCTGAATCTTCCAAAAACCAATGTGAATACCAGCCCAAAATCAGCGCCATTTAAAAAGTGCGCAAATTGACCTATCCAAAAATATTCTACAAAAGAATTGCTTCCCGTTATCATTTTCCCAAACATTGTAGGTGTGTCACCGGGCAACCAACCTTCTAAAACGCCCATCTGTCTTATCCAATCCAGACCAATTGTGGCAATTGCTCCGGCTGCCAGACCGACAACGATTCTTCGGTACAAATCCGGATAGGCTTTTCTCGTGTAGAAAATAGCCCAAATTAAAAACAGGATTGCAGGTATGTAAAGGATAAGCAAATAAGGGACTGCAAATTCGTGAGCAACCCGGATTATTTTGGGGCCTATTGCTTGCGCTTTATAGTATTCAGCATATCCGAATGACAAAACAATGAGATGAATGGGGACAAAGCCTCCCGCAAATAAAACTAACAGAGTGAGTATGGATTTCTTATGCATCAAAATGTTCATCCAATTTTCCTCCCTTGATTAGCTTGTCACTTCCTTGATGATGTTATTCACCAAACCATCGAGTTCTTTGGCTATTGCTTCTTCCCCGCTATACCCTCCCAGCACTTTTGAAGGCATGAAGTATCTCAAAATAACTTTGCCGTCCGGCCTTTCCATAACGATAAATTTCAGGGGGATTTGAATCGTCGCCTCACTGTTGGCCTCCATCACTTTTTTCATGTATTTGGGGTGGAAATAGAATATTTGTTTCATCCCCTTTACCTCTTTCCCTGCCATTCGGAGCATTTTTTGTCCGTCTATAACGTGTATTACCATCAAGTTTTGCTCCTCGATAGCACCTTTAAGAATATCAACGGTCTCATCAAAAGAGTATTTTGACATGGTAACGGTTGAGCGGTCTTTGGGCATCATTTTACCGCCTTGAGCAAAAGCGGTTTGTGCAACAATCAAAATCAATGAGAAAAAGCTCACTTTGATTATACCTACGATTTGGCTTCTCATGGTAGCCTCCTTTCAGAAGTTAAAAGTTAGTTATTCTCACGTTATCCTGCACAACATGAAAGCTGCGCCACATCTTTTTCAAACGTCTGCGCCGCCAGCTTGATGCCTTCAACTTGCACGAGATAAGGGAAAAGCATGTCCCGCAAATCCTGCACGGTAAAGCCGTGTTCCTTACCCATCTTCACCGCCAGAGCAGTGGTTTGAATGACTTCACCACCTTCAGCCGCCAAAACATGCGCGCCGAGCAAACGGTTCGTCTGCCGGTCTGCCACCAGCTTGATAAAACCGCGCGTGTCACGGGCGGCAAGGGCGCGCGGCACATATTCGAGCGGCAGCATGGAAGTTTTGACCTCATAGCCTTCCGCTTTGGCTTGTGCTTCAGTGAGGCCGACGGTCGCGATTTGCGGACTGGTAAAAATGACGTCGGGCAAAACCGAAAGGTCGAATTTCTTTGAATTGCCGGTGAGGGCGTTCTCCGCGGCAAGACCGCCCGCAGCCGCAGCGACGTAAACAAATTTCGGCAGTGTGGTCACGTCTCCGGCGGCGTAGATTTTGGGATTGCCGGTTTGCAGATATTCATCCACGACGATGAAACCGTTTTTGTCTAATTCCACGCCGGCTGCTTCAAGACCCATGTTATTTGTGTTGGGCGTTCGCCCTAACGCCATGAGCACCTGCTCAGCACGAAATTCGCGCTGCTCGCCACGCACCGTAGCTGTTATTATTTTTTCGCCATCTTGCTCACGGATGCTCTCGGCTACCACGCCGGTCTCAACCCGGATGCCTTCTGCCCGTAAGTATTCCGCCAGAGCATCGCCAATCGCAGGCTCGTGTTCCGGTACCAGGCGTGCGCTTCTTTGCAGAATGGTGACTTTCGTGCCCAGGCGGGCAAAAGCCTGTCCCAATTCCAGGGCAATGGCGCGGCCGCCGAGCACGATCAGAGATTCCGGCTGTTTTTTCAGTTCCATCGCTGTCGTGCTGTTGAGCACCTCAACGTCTTCGATACCGGTAATCGACAGAACTTTCGGCCTGGCGCCGGTAGCAATCACCACCCGGCCGGCCTTCAAAACCTTGCCGTCGACGACCACATCACCGTTGTCATCAAGTTTCGCCCAGCTCTGAATCAGCGTCACGCCTTCGTAAGATTTCAGCACATCGACGTATTTTTTCTGGCGCAAATCGCCGACCAATTCATCTTTCTGGGCAATCAAGGCAGGCCAATCAACGCCAGCGGCTTTTGTTTTCAGTCCGGCGAAGACATGGTTTCCGGCGATGTGGTATGCTTCGGCAGCGCGAATCAGCGTTTTCGAAGGAACGCAGCCGATGTTGACACAAGTCCCGCCGATAGTACCACCTTCAATAATGGCCACTTTGAAACCATTTTCCGCCGCACGAATCGAGGCTGCAACACCGCCACCGCCGGTGCCGATGACAACGAGGTCGTAATCCACATCGCGGTTCCGGCCATTGCCGGAAGTTCCTGCGGATGTAACCTTGCGCTCCACCACCTTTGCGCCGTAACCAGCGCTTTTCACAGTTTTGGTGAGGGTCTTTTCCTGTACACCGTCGCCAATCGTGACCAGGGCTTTGCTCTGCTGCCAGTCCGGCACCTTTGCCTCAATCACACCATCCACCTTCTGCAAAGCTTCGGCGACGTGCACCGCGCAAGAGGGGCAGGTCATACCTGTTACTTCTAGCTCTACTACCGCTGAGTTATTCGGGCTGTTTTCTATCTTCTTCTTTCCAAAAAGCATCAACCGTCTCCTTTATTGTTTTGATGATTTTGATGACTCCGATTCCTTTCCTTCTGTTTCCTTATCCTTTTTCTCAGGTGCGGTAGCTTTGTATCCGGTTTTGTTCACTGCTTCGACCAACTGCTCCACTTTGACAACTTTAGGGTCGTAATCAACAACCGCCTTCTCCTTTACAAAGTCGGCCTCTGCTATAGTGACGCCTTTTACTTTTTTGAGCGCGGCTTCGACACTGTATTCGCAACCGGAACAGGTCATGCCCTTCACATCGAGAGTAATTTTTTCGGTGACGCTGTTTTCCTTTTTAGCGTCGCCTTTGTCATCTGCACCTGCGCGGTTGCCACAACTCGAGAGCAAAAGCGTAGCAAACATCAATGAAATGCTGATTGTTAGAAATCTGCGTAACATATTTGTTCTCCTTATTCTTAAGGTGGAAAGTTTGGATTACTTGTTTTCACAAAAGACTCAAAAGCTGCGGGAAAAACATAAAAATCGTGGCGATAGCGGCAGCGACCCATAAAATAACCTTATTCAGCGTGCTGGCCGATTCTACTTTACAGGTACCATCTTCACACTTGACTTCCCGCTTACGATAGGTCAAATAGAATGCAGCTCCGAGGAAGACGACCGTAAGAACCATCAAATACGACCTGTAAGGCTCAAACGCTGCTGCAAATCCCAGGCTGCCGGCGCCAATCAAAGAAAATACGACCGGTCCGATACAGCACAAAGAAGCAAGAAATGCAGAGATGACAGAGCCGGACGTAGTTAATGCCGCTTTATTCATGGTTAATCCTCCAGTTCAAAAAGTTGTTTGAGAAAAGTTAGAAAAGGTGTGTTTTGTAGCCGGTAAAAAATCGTTTGACCTTCCCGGCGTTTAGCGAGAAGTCCGTTTGCACGCAGCTTGCTCAGTTGGTGGCTAATCGACGAAACCGTCATTCCGGTGACATCGGCCAAATCACAGACGCAGAGTTCCGGCTCCTGTGATAGCAAAAAGAGAATTTTCAATCGCGTCTCGTTGCCGGCCACCGTCAGCAAGTCTGCCATGGTTTCGAGATCGGTCTTTTGCCGAAGCCGGTGTTGCAGATGCTGCAAGACTTGTATGTTCACCTCTTTGCGAATACAAGTTTCTTCTGTAAGTACGGTCATTTGTAGTTCCTTTATTTGAACAGATATTCAAATATTCAAGTTTATAAACAGCCTATTGACTTTTTTTGTTCCATTTATTTTGGATTTTTTTGAAAAATTTCGCGGAAGTGTATTGGGAAAGCGAATCAGTAGGTTATGAAACCCCTGGATTGACCGGGTGCAGAAGGT
>JBHHWX010000284.1:0-7864 GCA_046756745.1 bacterium
TTCGGAGTGCAAAACTTTAGTTTTGCTTTGTTTCGATGAAAACTGCAACGCTAAAGCGTTGCACTCCAGTCTAAAGGTCGAATAGATACCGCAACACTTAAGATAGATGAAACACCCGGCTCAGGACTTCCTTGTAGGCTTCCTCAACCTTACTCGAGTCTTGCCGATCCTTGTCGATTTTTTCATTCGTATCCTGGTCCAAGAAACGGCACGTATCGAGAGAAATTTCATCAGCAAGGTATAGCTTGCCGCTTTTGTTACGGCCAAACTCCAATTTAAAATCCACAAGCTTTAGATTTCTTCTCGCAAAAAAATCTTTTAAGACAGCGTTGACTTTTTTTGTAGAGCGTTCAATATGTTGCAATTCATCTTGGGTCGCATGTCCGAAGGAGACGATACGATCTTCGTCAATCACGGGGTCCTGTTTTTCTTCATCTTTGAGATAATACTCGAGCGTGGGCCGAGGCAGCTCGGTACCCTCTTTTATGCCGTGTCGTTTCACCATGCTTCCGGTTGCAATATTACGCATGACCACTTCAAGGGGGATCATCTCTAATTTTCGAACAAGCATCGAGACGTCGGAAACTTGTTTGATAAAATGAGTCGGGACGTGATAGTTCTCCAGATAATTGAACAAGTACGCTGAAATTTGATTATTTACCGATCCCTTGGCTTTAATTTTACCTAGCTTTTTGCCGTTAAATGCGGGTGCGTCATCCTTAAATTCTTGGATAAGATAATCCTCTTTATCCGTTTCATAAATGACTTTAGTTTTGCCCTCGAACACCTTTTTCTTCTTTTTAGCGCTGATTTCCTTCAATTCAAACTCTCCTTTTTTGAATTTAATTAATAATACCAACACGCCTAAAGATAAAATCAACATTTTTCAAGTTATCGTCTAAATTAAAACAGGCGTTTACTTCACTCTGAGAAAGCCATTTTCCGATACTTTGGTCCTTTTCAACAAACGATTTAAAATCCTCGCCGGATTCCCATGCTTGCATGGCGTGAGTCTGCACAATTCGATAAGCATCTTCCCGCAGCATGCCCTTTTTCGTCAGAGCCAGAAGCAGAGATTGCGAAAAGATCACCCCCCCGGTTTGATTGAGATTTTTCATCATGTTGTCGGGATGAACCAGCAAATTTGTGACGATGTTTATAAATTTATCTAAGATATAATCGAGTGTTATTGTGCTATCCGGCACGATAACGCGCTCGACAGAGGAATGGGTGATGTCCCGTTCATGCCAAAGCGCGATGTTTTCAATAGCGGCACTCGCATTTGCACGTAAGATTCTTGCCAGACCTGCAACACGTTCACAGGTTATGGGATTCCTTTTATGAGGCATTGCAGACGAGCCCTTTTGCCCTTTGCTAAAAGACTCCTCAACCTCTAAAATTTCCGTACGCTGTAAATTTCGAATTTCGGTAGCGAATTTTTCTAAGGAAGCAGCGATTAGCGCCAACGTGGTCAGGTATTCCGCATGACGATCGCGTTGCACGATTTGAGTTGAAACAGGCGCCGGTTTTAAGTCTAATTTCGAACAAACATACGATTCGACCCAAGGATTGATATGGGCAAAGGTTCCGACTGCGCCGGATATTTTACCGTAAGATATCCCGTCTATCGCCTGCTCCAAACGTCTCACACCCCGTCCGACCTCATCGTACCATAAAGCTAATTTCAAGCCGAAGGTCGTCGGCTCCGCATGGATTCCGTGTGATCGTCCGATGCAGACAACCTTTTTAAACTCAAGGGCGCGTTTTTTTAATACTGTGCGCAATTTCAACAGAGCTTCCAAAAGTACCTGCCCGGCTTGCCGCATTAAGCTCGCGAGAGCGGTATCCAGTAAGTCGGAAGAAGTCATTCCAAGATGGATGTAGCGGCTCTCCGGTCCCACATATTCAGCGACATTGGTGAGAAAAGCGATGACGTCGTGATTGACTGTGTTTTCGATTTCAAGAATCCTGTCGATGTCGAAGTCAGCACACTGCTTAATTTTTTCAACGGCATCATGGGGAATATCCCCGAGCTCCGCGAGCGCTTCACATGCAAGAATTTCTACTTGAAGCCAAGTCTTAAACTTATTCTGTTCGCTCCAAATCTTGGCCATGTGGGGTCGTGTATAGCGTGCTATCAAAAAAATACTCCTGTCGTCTCCAACACGATTAAATCCCTTTCAATTTAAAATGGATCTTCATATCCTTCCCATCACGACTGATCTTCAGCCATATTTCATCTCCCGCACGTAAATCGGAATTCTCTATGATTTTCCAAATGTCATTTCGATTTCGAATTTTTTGATCGTTGACTTCCAAAATGACATCGCCGATTTCCAGCCCGGCATTATCAGCCGGGCTGTTTTTTTCCACATCCGTGACGATAACGCCGTTGGCAGTTTTTAGCCGGAAGTAGTCTGCAACATATGGCGAGATATTTTCCACTACGATACCTGTGGTCCAACTGCGGTCAATCTTCCCGTGTTCTTTTAAATCCTTCAAAACACGCCGGATACGATTAATGGGTATCGCAAAGCCAAGACCAATGGAACCGCCGCTGCGGTCGCTTCCGGTAAAAATAAACGTATTCATTCCAATGACTTCGCCCATGCTGTTCATGAGAGGACCGCCGCTATTACCCTGATTTATTGCCGCATCTGTCTGAATCATATCCTGATAGACTCTATCACTTTTTTGTTTGCCAAAATCCAGGTCCATCGCACTGACGACGCCAACGGTTACAGTTGGTTTGGCGTTAATTTCAAACAGTCCAAAAGGATTGCCTAAAGCGATAACCCATTCGCCGATGATCACGTCATCAGAGTCTCCAAATCGAACATACTCAAAACCATCGCCGTCAATTTTAAGTAAGGCGATATCGCTGATAAAGTCTTCACCTACTTTTTCGGCTTTATGGGTGCTCCCGTCGGGCAGAACCACGACGATTTCATCAGCATTGTGAATGACATGTTCGTTGGTCAAAATAAAACCGTTTTGAGAGATCAGAAATCCGGATCCCAGACTCTTAACCGGGCGGCGATAGATTCTTTCCGGAAAAAAGAACTGCATGAAGGGATCGTCGTAATAGTAGTTTGACCGGCGATACTCGCGAATCTGGGTGACGTTAATTCCACACACTGCATTGCTTACCATACTGACAGCTTTGGTAATAGCTGTGTGTCTGCTGTTTGAAATTTCGCTATTCGCTAAGGAGCGATCTTGATAATTGACCTGAACGGGCTTAGGAGACGAGATCTCGAGCTCATCGAGATCGTTCTTTCCCTCCTTAACACAACCTAAGCACAGCAACAGCGCGCTTATCGTCACGGTGAACAATTTTATTTTTAGCATAACCACTCCCCTCAAAGACGACAATCACAAAACGAGATCTTTTACTTTTTCCCAATCATCCAAAAAACGTTTCAGGCCGATGTCAGTGAGCGGATGATGAATCAGTTGATCATATACTTTAAAAGGGATTGTTGCGATATCGGCTCCGATACGGGCAGCTTCCAACACATGCATCGGATGTCGCAAACTTGCAGCCAAGATTTCGGTTTTAAAACCATAATTATCGTAAATGAGCCGAATGTCCGCAAGCAGAGCCATGCCTTCGCTGCTAATATCATCGAGCCTGCCCAAAAAAGGGCTGATAAAAGTGGCGCCGGCCTTGGCCGCCAACAAAGCTTGAGTAGCGCTAAAACACAATGTGACATTGATATGAATTCCTTCATCAGAAAGCGCCTTAACAGCTTTTAAACCTTCTCGTGTCATCGGAATTTTAACATTTATATTTGGGTGTAATCCGGCAAGCTCGCGCGCCTCTTTCAGCATTCCGTCAAAATCGGTGCTCAAAACTTCTGCGCTCACCGGGCCTTGCACAACCTCACAAATATCCAAGAGAAGATCCTTGAATTTACAATTCTCTTTGGCGACCAATGATGGATTGGTCGTGATCCCATCGAGAACCCCCATACTTGCGGCTTGTTTAATTTCATTCAGGTTTGCCGTATCCAAGAAGAATTTCATCGTTAATCTTCCTTTACAATAATATGATAAATCCAGTACAATAATATGATAAATCCAGCTAATAATACACGCTCTCTAAAAACAATCCTTGTGGGGGAACCAGGGACCCGGCACGGTTTCTATCTTTTGACACCAAAATCGACTTCATGGCATCGGGATTGAGCTTGCCCCTGCCCACATCTACGAACGTCCCGACAAGTATTCGTACCATATGATGCAAAAAGCGATTCGCGCAAATCTCAAAGATGAAAGCGTCTTCGGTTTCTTGCCATTTGATCAACTCGACATGACAGAGATAATGCGTTTCATCTTCATTGGGTTTGCAAAAAGCAGTAAAAGCATGTTTCCCCAGAAAATAATGAGACGCGGCTCTCATGGTTTCCAGATTCAGGGGATATTTACAATACCATGAAAAGCGACGAAAGATCGCCCGCGGTCTTTGTGCAATCACGTAGTGATACTTTCTCTTAATCGCGTCGAAGCGGGCATGAAAGTCGGCTCTCACTTCTTGTGCCTTTATCACCACAACATCGTCCGGTAAATAGCTATTCAATCCCAATCGGACGGACTTCAAGTCCAGAACACTGTCCGTCTTAAAATTGACGACCTGACCCAGGGCATGAACCCCGGAGTCCGTACGACCGGACCCGATAACTTTTACCTCTTCCTGCAACAATTGAGTGAGTGCGGTTTGTAAAACTCCTTGCACGCTGCGCCCTTTTGGCTGCCACTGCCAGCCACAAAAATCGGTCCCATCGTATTCAAGCAGGAGCTTTAGATTTCGCATGAACTTAAAAAAAGAACGACTACCTAACTATCAACATCGTTAATAAAAACCCGCTTGCAAACAGCATGAGCAGCCAATCCGCTTGTTTCAGCTCCAGTTTATGAAAACTCGTCCGGCCGCGCCCGCCTGAATAGTGCCGCGCTTCCATCGCAACGGCCAAATCATCGGCTCTTCGAATCGCGGACACAAAAAGCGGAATAATCATGGGAATCATATTTCTTATCCGTTGCAGCATACTTCCCTCAAGCGAAAGGCCGCGCGATATTTGAGCGTTTTTAATAATCTGCGCCTCGCGCAGCAAAATCGGGATGAATCTGAGCGCTAATGTCGCCATAAACGCAAACTCGTGAACCGGAATTTTGAACCGCTTCAACGGTGAAAGCGCTTTTTCCAAACTTTCCGTTAACTCCATGGGGGTGGTCGTCATTGTGAGCAGAGATGCCAGCGTGATAAGCAATACCAAGCGGACGGTATAAACAATTCCGTTGAAAAAACCCTGTTCCGTCAGGTCGATTCGTATAAAAGGCGCGGTTCCAAGTAAATGGATGTTCATAAAATGAATCGAAAACGTTATCAGAAATAACCACAGAAACAACTTGAGATTTTTCGCAAAAAACTTGAATGGGATCTTTGAGACCCCCATCGCAACAAGACACAAGAATACCTGGATTCCGATCCAATAGAGATAACGGGACATCATGAGACAGGTCGTGACAACCAGACAGGTCAACAACTTGCTGCGTGGATCCAAACGATGTAAAACCGAATCTGAAGGAAAATATTGACCAAAGGTTATATCATTCAGTAAAGCCATCAAGAGCACCTTATTTAAATTTTAAATATAGCATTAATTTTAAAAAAATCAATTAAAAAACAGAGGTGGAAGCAGATGGTTCTGACAACGTAGAAAATTTTCTCTTGACTTTTTGGGAAAATTATAATAAGTTGAAAGTGGTTTGGAGGATTGTGCAACAGCCTATCCCTAATTCTTCTTTTAAGCTTCACACAATCAAACAGTCGCAAATTTAAGCGTTTCTGTCCATAATCGTGTTTGGGTAACGTTCCGAACGTGAACCTAATCAATATGCGGCCATAGAGAATGTTGCTCATGACGCACAAGTTTTTGACCATTTAGCGCCTCAGACTTAGTCATGTTTTGTTGAACTGCTATGAATTTCAGAAAGCACATACGAAGATTTCTAAAATCTTCACTCTCTGTCCAACCCCATGAAACTCTTCTCATTGTTACGGAAAACTCCTTGAGAGAAATTGGAGAACAATTCTGGTCCTGTGCGCAAAAATTAACACACCACACGATAGTCACAAGATTTAGGTCGAAGGACAACAACAGTCATGGATTGCCCCAGTCGATCGCCACTTCGTTAAGTTATGCAGATGCCATCGTCCTCTTGACTCCTCAGATTTTGCCCGAGACGTTTTTTAAATCTGCACAAAAAAAAGGCGCCCGAATTATGCTGTTTTATAATACAGCAAAAGGACTGGTTGAACGGTGTTTGCAAACACAATCGGCCAAAACTTCCCATCTGAGCCGGCGCTTAGCCGATATCTTCTCGATTGGAAAATCAATACAATTGCTCTGTCCAAACGGAACGGATGTGACTTTCGAAATCGCCCGGAATAAAGGGATTATCGCAGACACCGGATGCGCTCTCCATGCCGGAGAAATGACATCCATACCCGCTGGGGAAGCCTCGGTTCTTCTCGGTAAAAAAAGTGTACACGGGTCCGTTGTATTAGACCGAATTGCGGGTCAAAAAAACCCGTGGGATAAACCGATCGAGTTGAGGATAAAAGAAGGATACATAACACAAATTAAAGGGGGCAGCGATGCCGAGGTCTTGCGTAAAACCATTAGAAAATTCGGCAAGGCCGGACGCCATGTATTTGATCTCGGGCTCGGAACCAACGATAAAGTCAAATTAGGAGCTTCGGCGTTGGAGGATGAAAAAGCGATAGGTACGGCCCATATCAGAATGGGACAAGATCGCGTGATCGGAAAGCAAGGGAAAATGATTCCAGCAATCAGAGGGATGATTTTAAAACCCACAATCCGCATCGATGGACGACTCATTATTGACGATGGCGGAATTTTGGTATGATATACTAAGAAACCAAGTAGTAGACGTAAAAGTATACTGCCGGCGCCGCTAACATTTCACTGTCAAACCTATCGAGAATTCCTCCGTGTCCGGGAATGAGATTCGACGAATCCTTTACTTTCGCATCTCGTTTGAACAAAGACTCCAGAAGATCGCTGAGTTGTCCCAAACTCCCGCAAATTGCACCCACTGCTAAGGCATGCTGCCAGCCGATCTCTGCAAAAAATGTGAGATAACATAAATAAGCTGCGGCCAGGGCAAAGACAAATCCGGCAACTGTGCCTTCGACCGTTTTGTTTGGGCTGACTCTTTCGAATAACTTGTGTTTTCCAAAGCGGGATCCCAGTAAATAAGCCGCGGAATCACAGACCCAGATACAGAGAAAAAGCAAAATAACCAGTTTCCCCCCAAAAGTATCCTCCAGACTATCCTGAACATTTATTCCGCGAATCATGATCAAAAATGCCAGCAACAACGCGACATAAAGCATTCCCATCAGTGTGGTGGCGACGTTCAAAATCGGACCCGTTTCATTCCGGAAAAGTTCAATTATCAGGAGAATGGCTAAAGAAGCGGAGAGAAGCACCCAAATCTGTGCGGTTAGATTGTAATAAAACAAAAAGCATAAAACGACCCCTGTCGCCTGTCCGGTGATTCTTTCTGGCGTGGTCACTTTCTGGGCTGCGAGATTATAGAACTCATTCATCCCTAATACAACAATCGACGTGACCAAAGCTAAAAAGATAGCGCCCCCTTTCCAAGCACAAAATAAAATAAAAGGCCCTAATGACACGGTAACCAGCGCTCGAATTCCCAATTTTTTTAGATCCAAGTATCCTCCTTCTTTAATGGGGCTGTCCCAAAAAGGGGAACAGATGTCTTTGCGAGGAGCGAAGCGACGAAGCAATCCCCCGCTTTTAGGCACAAA
>JBHHWX010000285.1:0-7864 GCA_046756745.1 bacterium
AGGAACGATGCCTTCGTGTGACAGGTCGAATACGGTGGAGTTTTTCATCTCTTACTAAGGTGCTCTTGCGATTTTATGATAATAAAGACATGAACTCATTCCCGGATATTCAAGAAAAATTATCCTTCGTTTTCTGAAGCTTGTTAATAATATACCCCATCGGAATCCCCACCAAAACCAACAAAGTCGAGCTCAGCCCGCCGATGGTCGCCAGCGAAAGCACGTACCAAATACTCTCCTCGGCTTTGGTAAACAAAACCAAAGGCAAAAGCCCAAAGACAGTCGTAGCCGTGGTCATCAAGATAGCCGGATTCGGTCTCTTGCGCCTTGAATGACCGCATCCAAAAGCGCCCAGCCCTTTTCGCCGCAGTGAGTTGATGTGGTCTATGAGGATGATGCTGTTGTTGACGACGATGCCGGTCAGCAAAATCACTAAACCGTTCAAAAAAATTCTTGCAAACTTACACAGAATTGGTTATCTATAATAGAATAGTCTGATTATGTGGTTCTCCAAAGAATCTAAAGAATGATCAACACGCTCAAAATTTTTGATCAATTACAAAGCGCTCTCGATCCGGCCGCCGCAAAAGCCATCGCCGAAGTCCTCGGCGTTATCTACGAAGACTTGCAAAATACCGTCACCAAAACAGAGTTTAACGATCTCAAGAACATTGTTAAAGAACTGGCCGACGCGCAAAAAAAGACCGAAAAGGAGCTGCACGCGGTGGCCCTGGATCTACGTGAGCTCACCAAGGAGCACCGCAAGACCCGCGAACAGGTAGGCGGTCTTTCCAATACAGTAGGCTATATCCTTGAAAACGAAGCTTTCAAGGCTTTGCCCGCGCTCCTCAAACGCGACTATGGATTGACGATTAAAGGAAGACTGAAGCGACAATTCGTGAGGGGTCAAAAGCTCGAGGACATCGAAGTTAACATCTTTGGTCGGGCATCGAAAAACGGCGAGGTCGTGACCATCGTAGGCGAAAGCAAAAGTCAACTCTCAAAGAAAGCCGTCGACGAATTTCAGCGCAAAAAAGTCAATAGGCTTAAAGGTGTCTACGACGATATGTTTACCCTGCTGGTGACGCATATGATTACTAGCCCCGAGGTAGAAAAGTATGCCCGAGAAAAGGGCATCGCCTTATATTATTCTTACGATTTTTGAACAACGTCTTTGAAACACTTTGGATAACGACAAGACATCAACTCATTCGAGGAACTGTCGAATTTTCTAATCTCGCCAACAAAACATCCCCACCGGAATCACCACCAAAACCAGTAACGTCGAGCTCAGCAGCCCGCCGATGGTTGCCAGCGAAAGCGCATACCAGATGCTCTCCTCGGCTTTAGCAAACAAAACGAGTGCCGGGTTGCTATCTCGTTTGACAATCCGTATTTGACTCTCGATGTTACCTCAGAAGGCGGTTTGAATCATGTGTCAACTTCATTCTTGTTGGTTGCCCGGAAATTAATTGGACTGAAAACTCTCCTTTAATTTTAGAATTTCTTTTTCTAATCCTTCAATTCTTTTTTCTAATAATCGATTTTTCTCAAACAAATCCATTGGAAAACGTTCGAAGCTCTGCGTCTCGCGACTCTTGATATAATCAGCAGGCTTTCCGGCTTGAAGCGTCCTATTAACCTCAGAAGGAGTTCTGGGTTTTTCACCTATCTGTAACTTGGTTACAAAAAGTTCATCCCCACGAATGAACTCTATTGGAATCGTTTCACCTGGTGTGGTGAATTCAACTAAACCAATCAACTCGGAAATATTACTGACTCGAATATTGCCGTAACGTTGGACAATGTCGCCTTTAGTCAGGCCGGCTTTTTTCGCAGGACTGCTGTCGATAATGTTTCTGATCTTGGGCTCCTTATCATCGGCATATCCGGTCACTCCTAACCAGCCTTTTCGGACGTAGCCAATTTTTATGAGATCATCAACAATGCGCTTTACGCGATTAATTGGATAAGCTAATGCCATTCGACGATATCCATAACCGTCTAATGGGTCACCGAAATTATCCGGAACGTTAATTCGTCCCGCGACCAGTCCTACAACATCGCCGTGCAAATTTATAATGGGACTGCCATTGTTTCCTGGATTGAGGTTTGCAGAGATTTGCATCAAACCATTGTTCTGAACTCCATTGACCGCCCCGAAATCGACCGAGGGAAAGGTCCCTAAAGAGTTGCCGATCATTAAAATCCAGGTTCCGGGAGAAACCGCGTCGGACGTCCCGAAATGTGCTGGTTTCAAACCATGATAATCAACTTTGAGAACAGCGAATCCGGTTTCTACATCATGGCTGACAATCTTGGCAGGAAGTTTCACTCCGTTAGTCAATCTAACATGGCAATATTCGGCTCCCAATACGATGCTGCTCCGGGTCACAATGTGGCCATCCTTATCAACAATGACGCCGGTGCCGACATTGACATAGGAAAGAGCTTGCCTTTGACGTTCAGGTTTAAAAAAGGGTAAAATGCCACTTTCTTTTTCGACGTAAATTTCTTGAGAGACTTTCGCCACGACAGTCACCACGGATATCTTAGTCGAATCGATAAGATGGTGTAATGCCTTACTGAAATCGGTGAGCGTCTCCCCTGAATAAGCTTGCGGGGTAAAGAGGCAGGGAAATAAAAAAAGTGAAGCGCTGCTCGCGATTGCAAATTTTCGGTAAAAGGGATTCACGACGTTTTAGGGTCAGAAGTCGTTTTATGAATGGATCAAAATTCTAATAAATGTCTCACCTCACGCAGGTTGCCCTTTCTGACTGAATCGTCTCGAGCGGACGAATGTTTTTCAAGCTCAGAAGAACTAATCGGCGTCCCATGCATCCAATCGATTGGATAGTGAACTTGAGGTTGTCGAGAGTCACGAGAATCTGAGGACCCTAAAGGAGTAAATTTCCGCTGCGATAAGGTTTGATTCGTCGAGATTGGAGGAATTGAGTCGCTTTGCCGGAACGGGTTAGTCCATGAACCTGAAAAGAAAAATGCAGCTAAGACGATGAACGCTCCGGTAGCTGCATATATTTGTATTCCTATGGGTTTTGCAAAAAAGCTGCGACGGCTTAAACTCCTCTCCATTCTAATTCTTGTTCGCAGGACCGTTTCAAAATCCGCAGAAGTTTTTACAGGTTTGAGAGAACGAAGCTGCGTTTTTACCCCCAGAAGTGTCGAATAGATATTCGAGCAACGATGACACGATTGAAAATGTTCATTCACTTCTTGTCTAAATTCATGAGGAAGTAAACCTTCAACGTGGTCAAATATTTTTTCTTCAAACCCTTGGCAAAAGCTCATAGGCAACTCCCTTCGTGTTTGATTCTCAGAGCATACCGTTTATTTTTTCATAAGATGTTGTAGTCGGCCTTGAAGTTTGAGCCGGCCACGGTTAACGCGAGATTTGACTGTCCCTATTGGAACTTTGATGATCTTACTTATCTCCTCATATGAAAGTTCCTGCACATCCCGGAGAATAATTACTTCGCGAAATTTAGGTGACAGATTTTCGATCTCCCGTTGAATAATCTCTTCTTGAATCACGCCGTCAACGTGACTTTCTGGGCTAAAACCTTCATCCCAGATTTCATAGTCACGGTCCTCGAACCCCATATCTGTGACCGAGAACAACTTGCGACGCTTACGCCTGCGCAATTCCGTTCGTGCTAAATTACCCGCAATGGTATAAATCCACGTAGAAAATTTTGCGACTCGCTTATAAGCGTCTCGTTTTCGATAAACTCGTAGAAAGGTTTCCTGCACAATATCTTCCGCTTCTTCTTGACTGCCAACAAATCGAAAAATGAAGTTCAGTAACTGATCTTTATATCTCTTGACGATTAAATCAAAGGCGTAGACATCGCCTCGCTGAAATCTCTCAATGAGTTCTTCATCGGATGGTTGCTTATGAGTAGTCTTCGGATCAGACATTGAAAAATTATTAACGAGTTTTTAACCTAATTAATATTGCAAAAGTTCCTCAGATAAACCTTGGATCAAGGTAAAATGAAATTTCACAAAAATCCAGTAATCCATCAATCCAATTACATCAAAATGGATTTACATTACTTGATACTCACTTGAGTTGTTTTCACATACGCTCCGCTGCGTTAGGAATCTACGCATTTACATTTTTAATTATTTGAATCAACAGGGTTTGCAATGCGATGTGAGGCTTTTGCAAACTCGTCTTTAAAGCGACATCGGTTTGCAAAAGCTTCTCAAAAATAAATTCAAGCTGGTCAAACGTATAATTTCCAGCCATTTTTTTTGACTTGTCCAAAAAAAAAGGAGGAATTCCTGTTATAGAAGTCATTTCATGAGCGCTCTTTTTTTGTTTCATCGCGCCTTTTAGCTTCGTCAAGCTTGAAAAGTGACGTGACATCATCACTAAAATTCCCGTGGCGGATTCACCACGTTCAAGCATTGTGGTGAGGATAGAGAGTGACTTGTCTAAATTTTTAAATCCGATTGCATCATTCAATTCAAAAACATTGAAGTTCTTATTCAAGCCCACAACCGCTTGTACCTGTTCAACATCAATTTTCTTGTTATCATTAAGATTAAGGATAATCTTTTCTAACTCATTGACCACATTTCGCAATCCATTGCCAATTCGAGATTGAATCAGTAAAATCGCTTCTTGTGAGATTTCATATCCCCTTTTTTTAAGATATTCGTGAATCCAGCCCGGAAATTGTCGATCATAAAGAGGACGGAACTCAACAAACGTAGAATGAGCCTTGATTTTCGAAATGGCTTTTTTTCGCAAATCCGCTTTTTCGCATGTTAAAACGAGAACGGTTGTAGGTGAAGGCTTTTGCAGGTATGAGGCGATCCGTTCGAGCGTCGAAGGGGGGCATTCAAGAACATTTTTCACAATGACGACCCTGGTTTGCGCCATCATCGGATAGGCATTGGCCGTATCGAGTATTTTGTTCGCATCAACTTCCTTCCCGTAGAAAATATCGAGATTAAACTCCCGGGTAGCCGGCTCAACTTTCGCCTCAATTAATTTTGACAGCGCTACATCGAGCAAGTAATCTTCGGAGCCGCAAAAAAAATAGCCATTGGAAAATTGATTACGTTTGAATTGATTTAATAATTCGTTGACATTCATGAGTTTGTTTTTTCGGTTTCTTTTTTCATCGCGAGTCTTAAGGTATAGGCGAATCCTCCCCAAACGACCGCAAGCAGAAGAATCATCAATATTACCGCGGGAAAAGTCATTTCACTTCCTCCTTCTTTATGTTGTGACCGTTTTTTTATAAAGCCAATTGTTGAGCAGCAGAAAAGCGGCGATGGCTAACACCCATTGGAAAATGCACGTTCCCAGACTAAACGTGTGGAATGGATTCCACCACCCTTCAGGATCGTAGGCAGCGATGGCTTGATATGACCACCAGCCCAACAAGGCGACAAATTCAATCGGGATCAGATACCGCAAGATGATGTTAAACCAAATGCCGGCTTTCAGGTCGTTTCCTTCGGTATTGACCAGTTTTTCTCGAAAATTATTCACGCCATACTTGAGAGCTGCAAAAGCAAAAAACATTCCGCTAATAATTAAACCCAAACCCCAGACCCAATCCTGATTATTAAAAAAGTCCATACTGAGCGCGGATGGCAGTCCGAGTAAAAAACCGAAAATCGCAACGAACAAAATGGCCCGCTTACGGCTGAGCCCGGCGTCCATAAAAATTCGTGTGGCCAACTCGATCATCGCGATCAAAGAGGACAACGCGGCAAACATAAGCGCGATAAAAAATAAGATTAAAAAGAAGGACCCAAGAGGCATCTGCTCAAACAACTTGGGAATCCAAATAAAAGTGAGTCCGGTATTTCCGGAACCGACTGCGGTCATGGCCTGGTCGTATGGGAGCAATGCAAATATGGTCGGGATGATAACGATTCCGGCTAAAAGCGAGGCGGAATTGTTTCCTAAACCGGCGATAAAGGTGTTCAGCACGATATCTTCGCGCTTCTTCATATAGACAGCATAAGTCAGGATCAGTCCCCATCCTGCTCCTGTGGACCAAGCGGATTGGGAAAGCGCCTCAAGCCAGGTTTTGTAATTGAGGAGTTGATCGAGTTTTGGCTCGAATAGAAAATTCAAACCCTCGATCGCACCAGGCAGAGTTAAGGAGCGGATTGCAGCTAAAATGAGAAGCAAAAACAAAGCAGGGATGAGGAATTTATTAGCGCGCTCGATTCCCCGTACAACGCCTTTATATATCACGAACGAGCCAACTACAATGGCAACAAAATGGAAAAAGACCGGCTGGAGGCCCGTTGTAAACCCTTGCCAATAATGTTCGGGTTCGGATAATCCGGAATCCGTAAACAAGGATGAAACAAAGTACTTAATACACCACCCCATGACGACAGAATAATAAAACATGATGGCCATGGTGCAGAACCCAACAAAAGCGCCCATCCAGGTATATTTTTTGCCTAATAATTTTCCAAAAGCCCCGACTGCTCCACGTCGGGTTTCTTTTCCAATTGCAAATTCGACAATCAGGAGAGGTATTGACCATAGAAAAAGAAAAATGATCCATGGAATCAGAAAGGAACCTCCGCCATTCTGGGCGACTATCCTGGGGAAACGCCAGATGTTTCCGGTACCAACAGCCATGCCTATCGACGCCAGAATCAACGCCCATCTCGAAGAGAAAAACTCAGATTGACGCATCTTCCCTCCCTCTGCTATTTTCTGATTTCGTTAAAGTTTCCCCGAAAACTGTCTTTCTTGTCATTCCCGAAATTTTTTGAGCGGGAATCCATGCCTGAAATGATGAGATTCCGGCTTAAAGATTGCCGGAAAGACAGGTGAGGTAGAGTTCTCGCTCAATCACAAGCTAAATAAGATCACTCCTAATATTCCAACCGTAATGCAATAATAGGCGAACCGGTCGAACTTCCCTTTCTGCACAAGACTCAGAAGCCACTTGATAGCAAGCAATCCAGAGGCATAGGACGCGACACATCCGATAATAAGGGTGAGAGTTTGATCAAAGGAAAGCGGATTTGCCAGAAGCTCGAAAAACTTAAGGCCCGTCACACCTAAAATCAAAGGGACTGCTAACAAAAAAGAGAACCGTGCTGATTCGAATGGAGACACACCGAGCAAAAGGCCGGTCGTAATTGTTGTACCGGAGCGAGAAATTCCCGGGAAAAAAGCAATGACTTGTGCCAATCCAATCATAAAACCTTTTCCGTAACTTAACTCTTCTCCCTTTTCTCGGGCAAATCTCGAAAGGATGAGAATTACCCCGGTTACAATAAGAGCGACACTGACAAATTCCGGATGCGCAAAGGATCTTTCAAAGGTTCCTCGAAAAGCATAACCGATTATTGCAGCGGGCACTGTGCCGACGACCAAGCTGCCTGTCAAACGCATTCCGCCGAAAACCTGCTTCCCCTCAGAATTGAGGGTTCCATCTTGTGGCTTCCCGGTCAAATAAGCTAACATTTCTCGAAAAATCTGAAGAAAATCACTTTTAAAAACCGTTACGACTGCCATCAATGTGCCGAAATGTGCAAAAATCTCAAAAGCAATGCCATTTTCTTTAATATCTAAGAGAGTTTCTGCGAGGACAAGGTGGCCGGAGCTGCTAACCGGTAAGAACTCAGTCAATCCTTGAACAATCCCTAATAAGACCGCTTCCCAAGCCGTCAATCTCGCCTCCGTATATTATCATCGAACATGAATTTCCAAAAATATAAGGAATCAATATAACCTATTTCGGATTTTATTGCAAGAGAAAAAAGGGGTTACGCGTAACCGGTCAGTTACGATAATTAGCCGAAACGCTTAGCGAAGGCGTCCCGCCGAGCGATTCATCTCCTGAAC
>JBHHWX010000286.1:0-7861 GCA_046756745.1 bacterium
CGATTTTAAGAAACAATCACTTATGACGCCCCGAGGACGGGGCGTCGAGCGCAAGGGGGCTTTTCGGTCAAGCACTATACATTGGCAATTGTTACAGCTCTCACAATCGCTCCTGCAACCAAATCCGCAGCGACGGTCCCCAGGGTAACATGATTGGCCGGTTTGTTGCCGGTAGAAATGCAAATGACGGCGTCGCCATCGAAAAACGTGTGCGCCGGTCGAATCGCCCGACACAGTCCGTCCTGTGCCATCTCAGCGACTTTTATCGCTTCTTCTTTGTTCAGCCCGGCGTCTGTCGCAACCAAGGCTAATGTGGTGTTCGCGCCGGTTTGACCGGTTGCTGAATTTGGCTCACTCGGCAAATTTCGAACATTCTTCTCAAAATCTAAAAGCTGTCCGGAATCAGGATCTTTCGCACCGGCAAGAGTTTCTCCGGTTTTCGGATCAACAATATTTCCAAACGCGTTGACCACAGCCAGCGCCCCGACTGTCACATCGCCAATTTTTTCGGAGCAGGTCCCGATCCCCCCCTTCATTGCGTATTGTTGTCCAAACAGTTTGCCAACAGTCGCGCCTCTTCCGGCGCCTGCCCTGCCCTCTTGCGGATGTTCGCGGGATGCGTTTAAAGCCGCAGTGTAACCCATTTTTTCACCAGGCCGCACAGAGGCGCCGCCCTCTCGAAGATCAAAAATGACCAGTGACGGCACAATAGGGATTTTTGTCCCGCCGACGTCATAGCCGATGTTTCTTTCTTCTAAGAACTTTTGCACCCCACCTGATGCATTCAAACCAAAAGCGCTGCCACCCGTGAAAAAAATTGCATGGACATGAGACACCAAACGTACTGGCTTTAAAGACTCCACCTCACGAGTCCCTGGCGCAGAACCGCGGATGTCAATTCCGCCGAGGACGCCCTCATTTGGAATGATGACGGTGCAGCCCGTCTTCGCTTGGTCATCTTGAGCGTGACCGACGCGAATCCCGGAAACATCGCAGATCGATCCCTGTTGTGATTCCATCAAAAGGTGAGATTATCCGCTTTTTTTTGAATGGGGTCTGAAAAACTGAAACTTTTTCATGATGGGAATTCTCTTTGAGGGGACTTCGAATATTAAACTGCTATCGTTAAAAAAGAAGAGATCGCCGAGGACTAGACCGATTGAGCGGCGAAGCGGTTTCCAATTTTCGCGATAGGCCGCCGAATCCACTTTCGTCCCTTCCCGGCCTTTATTGACCAGACGCACTCGCTGCGGGAATTCACGGTTTATCATAAAAGGGGAATGCGTTGTGAAAACGATTTGATTCTTAATCGCTAAGTCTTCCATGACTCTTGTGAGATCTTTTTGTCCTGCGGGATGAAGATGAATCCCAGGTTCATCAAGAAGAAAGATATACTCGTTTGCCTTGGCCTCAAAGGTCTGTGCAATAAAATTAATATAGAAAGAAAGATACCAGCGAAATCCGAGGCTTCTCGATTCCGGAGTATCATAGACCGTGGTTCCATCGGAGATGTCTATATACAAAACTTTTCCGTTGACATTGAGTTTGATTTCGATGGTTGGTTCTTGCGACCATACCCGACGGATTTGTTGTGTGATGAGCCGGCTTGCCTCCTCGCTTGCCCGTCGCCCGCGAGTGGAATCTTCGAATATCAGCTCAAAATTGTTTTGTAATCCCCCTATCTTGAGCAGATTTTGTTCTGTAGTACTGCTCAGGTCGCCGTTCAACAGGCTGTCTAATTCAACGCGACTTTTTATAAGCGAAATATTATCAAAATAAAGAATCTTGGGTAACAGACTTATGAATTTGCGAATATGGGGTACATTCAATTCTTCGTTGTTAACCAAAATATGGTAATTTTCGAGAGCGGGACCATTCTTAGTCACGGAAAATTTCTCAATTTCCTTGAAGACGTCGGAAAAAGGCAGAAGGTTTCTTCTATTTTCACGGGATAAGTGTGAAAATTGTAATGTGATTTCGGGACACTTTCCTTGATAATAATAATCGGAATATTGGCATGTTAAGGTATTATTAAAAGTAAAATCCGGACGGAACGATTCTAACGCGTGTAAGAGATTCGTTTTACCGCTTTCATTGGCGCCGATCATCACGGTAATTTTAGGATCGACAGGAAAGCCAAATTCGAAAATTGACCGAAACGCTTTAATATACACGCTTGAAATGAGCATGGAACATTCCACTGAAAAATGAACGATATGCTATCCGGAGCTATGAACTCTCCGCCGAATAGAGAGGAATATAATCAAGGAAACAAATCAAGTCAAGCAAAATTTGGGGTTTGAGGCGGGTCCCTCAGCGAGAAAATTGCAAAACCGGAAGTTACTGATTATCTTCGGTTTACGATGTTTTTGCCCGCGATCTCTTCTTGTTCAGTTTCTGTTTATCTCCGTTTGACGACACACCAGATTTCGTACGGCTGACTTCAGAGAAATCTAAATGGTCTCCCTTCTTCTTGACCTGAACCACACTCCCTTCTCCGAAGACACCTTTCAATATTTCCTCAGCAATTGGGTCTTCGATGAATTTTTGTATGGTTCTTCTCAGCGGCCGGGCGCCGTAAACCGGATCAAAACCTTTGTCGACAATAAACTCTTTTGCGCTCTTGGTCAATTCAATACCAATGTCCATATCCTCGACTTTGCGCAACATTTCGTCAACAACGATATCAACGATTTCCAGCATATGGCTTTTCAATAAAGAATGGAAAACAACGATTTCGTCAATCCGATTTATGAATTCGGGATTAAAGAGACGCTTTACTTCATCAAGAATACGGTTTCTCATGTTGTCGTAACCGATTTCATCACCAACGGATGAAAAGCCAATCCCACTTCCGCGTTTGATTTCTCTGGCCCCGATATTCGATGTCATAATCAAAATTGTATTACGGAAATCCACTTTTCTTCCGAGACCATCGGTGAGCTGCCCGTCGTCTAAGATCTGTAAAAGAATGTTAAATATGTCGGGATGGGCTTTTTCAATCTCATCAAAAAGGACAACAGAGTAGGGATGACGTCTCACCTTCTCAGTCAATTGGCCGCCCTCCTCATAGCCGACGTATCCCGGAGGAGCGCCGGTGAGTCGGGAGACTGCAAACTTCTCCATGTACTCGGACATATCGATACGGATTAAGGAATCCTCGTCCTCAAACAAAGAGCGGGACAATTCCTTGGCCAATTCCGTTTTACCGACGCCGGTCGGGCCTAAGAAGACAAAGGAACCGATTGGCCTATTCGGATCCTTTAAGCCAGCCCGTGTTCTTCTAATGGCTTTGCTTAATAAGTGGATTGCGTCACCCTGTCCGACGATACGTTCTTTGAGAACATCTTCTAATCTAAGAATCTTATCGGATTCGGATTGAACCACACGTTGTACCGGGATACCGGTCATCATCGCAACCACTTCCGAAATGTCATCCTCGCTTACGGTCGCTAAAAACTCTTCCTCGGAATCTTTCCAGCGTCTTTTCGCCGCTTCGAGCTTCCGATTAATACGTTTCTCGCTATCACGCAGTACGGCAGCACGTTCAAATTCCTGCGCTTTAATCACAGAATCTTTCTCTTGCTTTACATTTTTTATCTCTTCTTCCAGCTCGGTAATTTCCTTTGGAACGACAATGTTAGCGAGATGCACGCGGGCGCCGGTTTCATCCAACACATCGATAGCCTTATCCGGTAAGTAGCGGTCGGGAATGTATCGTTCGGAAAGTTTGACTGTCGCTTTGATTGCTTCGTCAGAGTATTTGACTTTATGATGTTTTTCGTAGCGTTCTTGAAGACCCTCTAAAATCAACAACGTTTCATCCGGTGTTGGCGGATCGACCATAATCTTTTGAAATCTTCTTTCCAGCGCCCCGTCCTTCTCGATATATTGCCGATACTCGTCGAGAGTCGTCGCCCCAATACATTGTAATTCCCCTCGCGATAAAGCCGGTTTGAACATATTAGAAGCATCTAAGGAGCCTGAAGCGCCGCCGGCGCCAACAATAGTGTGCAGCTCGTCGATAAAAAGGATAACATCTTTCGCGCGTTGAAGCTCATTCATGATGGCTTTCATTCTTTCTTCAAATTGACCGCGATATTTTGTTCCGGCCACGATGGCCCCTAAGTCCAAAGTCACGACTCTCTTGTTATGGAGAATTCGCGGTACCTTCCTTTCAACGATACGCAGAGCGAGTCCCTCGGCAATTGCGGTTTTGCCCACGCCTGGCTCGCCGATCAAAACCGGATTGTTCTTTTTCCTGCGGCTCAAAATTTGTGCAACCCGTTGTATCTCCATATCTCTCCCGATGATCGGGTCTAACTCGTCTTTTCTGGCAAACTCCGTTAAATCCCGGCCAAAATGATCCAAAGCAGGTGTTTTGGATTTCTGGGGCGAGGCTTCCCGGCTTGTAGGCGCGCCGCGCAGGATATTCTCCAATTCTTCCCTGACGCTATCGTAGCTTACATCGTAACTTAACAACACTTGTGCAGCGACGCCATCTTTTTCTTTGACGAGAGCGAGAAGTAAGTGCTCCGTTCCGATAATATCAGATTTATATTTTTCAGCTTCAACATAAGCCATCTTCAGAATTTTTTCCGCTCGTTTTGTAAACGGGATATTGCCGATGGTCATCGTCTCAGCAGAAGATTTAACCGAGTCCTCGACAGAACGTTTGACTTCATCGAGATCACATCCTAAATTTCGCAAAATCTCAACGGCGATCCCTTCTCCCTCACGAATCAAGCCCAAGAGTAGATGCTCAGTCCCGATATAGTCGTGCCCTAAACGCAAAGCTTCTTCTCTTGAAAACTGTATCACCATTTGAACTCTGCTTGAAAAATTATTTTTCATGCTTGATACTCCATAACTTTGTACCCATAAACAACATCTAATTCATTTCTTTTAACAAAAAAAAGGGCTCCTATCCTTCCAAGTATAATTTCTTTCTATGAATCTAAATTTTGCCTGATAAATTTTGCTCTTGCCATATCTCTCTCTTCCGGCTTTAATTCTTTCTTATAAATTTTCTGCAAGTGTGCCGGCTGAATCAGAACCATGAGTTGGTTTAAAGCAACTCTGTTGATATTGCTGAGTAAACCTAATTCGCAGCCCAACCGAACATTTGAAAGCAAATTCATCGACTCTAAAGAAGTAATCACACGGGCATTCTGTAATATCCCCATCGCACGGAAGACGATATCCTCGACCCGGATTCGGTCATCTCTCATAACCTTAACGCGCGCCGCCCGCTCCAGTTCAATTATTTTCAAAGCAATTTTTGTCATGCGGTCAATCACGCTATCTTCGGTGCGCCCCAAAGTCAGTTGATTCGATATCTGAAAGATATTTCCAACGGATTCGCTCCCCTCGCCATAAAATCCACGAACGGCAATCTCAGAAGTTGGTAATTCGTTGATCACCTTGTTGATGTTGTCTTGTAATGATAAACCGGGGAAATGAACGAAAATAGAAACGCGTAAACCGGTTCCAAGATTTGTGGGACAAGAGGTTAAATAACCAAACTTATCAGAATAGCTAAACGGCAGATATTCTTCTAATTCATCATCGATCGAACTGGTCGTCCGCCAAGCATCAAGGATGCCCAAACCAGGCTCGATCGTCTGAATTCTCAAATGGTCCTCTTCATTAACCATGATACTGAGGCTCTCGTTCGTCCCGATGACGAGTAAAGAATGCTTATCCTTTTCCACGAGCTGTGGGCTTGCAAGCCGTCTTTCCACAAAATATTTCTTATCCCACTCGGATAACGTATTCATTCTATAATAACTCGCTTTTTTAAGAGCTTGACATTTCGTGCATGCCGCTCTGACCTTCTTGACCAACTTTTCAGCTTCGCCCGAGCTGATACGATTGGGAAAAGGATAGCCTTTCAGATTACGAGCCAACCGGATTCGAGAAGATATGATAATATCCGAATATTCATCTTCATAAGTTAACCACCGGCCAAAATTCCATAATGTCTTATCGACCCTGTCTAGCTTTGTTTTTAAATTCAAAGGAAGATCCTTTTTATCGGGTTCCAATGCACTCATCTCAAAATCCCATCATCTTTTCTTTTTTCGATTTCATGTTGCGCATCGCGTATGATATCCCTAAGCTCAGCCGCTCTTTCAAAGTTTTCATCTTTAATCGCTTTATCAAGCTGTTTTCGAATTCCTTCAAGCTCAGACGCGTCAACATTATACCGGTGAGATTTGGGGCGGCTTCCGATATGCTTATTGCTGCCGTGAATTCTTCTCAGAATCACATTTAGATCATCTTCGTAAGTGAGGTAGCAAATATCACACCCTAACAACCCGGTTTGATGAAAATCATCCCAAGTTGAACCACAACCCGGGCATTTTTCTTCTGTTCCCCGTCTCCGGCTTTTCAACATTTCTTGACCGATTAATTCCGCAATGAAATTTTCGAACAATTGCGGTAAATTAAACAAGGGATTATTAAAACCTTTGTCCTCGGCACAAGATTTACAAAGATTCATCTCGATTTTTTTCTCATTGATGGCATGAGAAACTTTCATGACGGCAGAATTTTTATTGCAAATTTGGCACAACATATTACACTAATTGCCTTGATTGTTCTCTCTTGATACGACCGTCAAACAACTCGACGATTTTATCAGCGCTTTCAGCAAGCTCTTGATTATGGGTGACAATAATAAAAGTTTTCCGGTATTTCCGGCTCAAACGCCAGAGTAAATCGTGCAGCGTGTTGCTGGTGTTTTGGTCTAAGTTTCCCGAAGGCTCGTCAGCCAAAACAATTTTGGGGTTATTCATCAAGGCGCGCGCGACGGCAACCCGTTGCAATTCTCCGCCCGAAAGCTCGTTCGGGCGATGGCTGGAGCGTTTTTCCAAACCGACTTCGGACAAAAGGCGCCTGGCCCGTTTCGTAACGTTGGAAACGGATTTTCCCGCAATCAACTGCGGCATCATGACATTTTCCAAGGCCGTAAATTCCGGCAAAAGATGATGAAATTGAAAAACAAAACCGATAGTTTTGTTACGAAAATGTGCCAATTTCTTATTGTCAAGTTCAAATACTTTCGTTTGGTCAATTTCGACGATTCCTCCACTTGGACGGTCAAGCGTTCCCAGTATGTGTAAAAGAGTGCTTTTCCCCACTCCCGACGGGCCGACGATAGCCACAATTTGGCCCTCCGTCACCCGCAGACTGATTCCTCTTAAAACCTCTACTTGGCTCGCGCCAATGTTGTATGTCTTGCGTACATCCTGAATGACAAGGATGGCTCCGTTCGATTCCATTTGATTATTCGTAACGAATCGCCTCCACAGGATCGAGTTGTGCGGCCTTCATAGCCGGATACACCGTCGCCAATAAAGACAGAGATAAAGCCGCAACAGTAATCAAAACAAAATCTTTCGCCTTCATTAAAATAGGCAAAGCGCTAATAATATAGACGTCCGCCGGCAAAGACAAGAATTTAAATTTCATTTGCGCCCAGCACAACAGGAAACCTAAACCACATCCTAAAAAAGTGCCTACCGCTCCGCCCACTAAACCGTCGAACATGAAAATCTTCATAATACTTCTCGAGGTTGCCCCCATGGATTTCAAGATGCCGATTTCTTTGGTCTTCACTAAAACAACCATAATTAAGGTATTGATGATATTAAACGCTGCGATCAAAATAATCAAGCTTAATATAATAAAAGCAATCCACTTTTCAAACTGCATCCATGAAAAAAGATTTCTATTTCTCTCAAACCAGGTCTCCGCCATATAAGGGTATCCAAATAAATTTTTTATCCGATCCGCAACAATATTTGCATTTTCCATGTCATCCTTGCGTTTCAACGGGTTACCGGAGAGCGACGGT
>JBHHWX010000287.1:0-7845 GCA_046756745.1 bacterium
GCGTTTGATTCCCTGAATCGAATCTTCCGTCTCATTGGGCATTGCAGAATCGTTATCAGCTTCTGCACGAAGTCCTTTGATTCTTTTGTCTTTGGGATGACCGGCTGGAGGTTTTATTTTGACCGTTGGATTTTTTCCTTCCAGTCTAGGTCCTTTGAAAGGAAATTTTAGAAAAGTTAGCCCTTGTTGAATGTTGGGCCGGGATCGTTTGATGCCCTTAATCGATTCGTCAATCTCACTAGGATGACCGGCAGGCGGTTTTATATTCACCTCCGGATTTTTCCCTTGCGGTTCAGGTTCTTTGAAAGGAGATATTAGAAACGTTATCCCTTGTTTACCTTTCCGCTCAGGTTCTTTCAAGGGAGATTTCAGAAAATCTATCCCTTGTTGACGGTGAAGTCGGAAGCGTATGATTCCCTTTATCGACTTGTCCTCTTCAACTGGCGCTGCTGAATCGTGATCATTCGCTTCGGCACGAAGTCCTGCGATTTTATTGTCCTCAAGATTGATAGAGGCCTTTTCTTGAAACAAGAGCCCAAAAACATCCGAACCAGACTTGTTTCCAGAGCCATTCATTGCAATGGGTTGAGTCGTTTCCGCAGGGTTCGGGCCAGGGCTTTGTATTGTTAAAAAGTCGTTCATCAAGATCGAGCTCTAATTTAAATCTTTCGTCATATGCTTAAGGACTTGGCTTGCGCGTTTCGGTGGCAACGAGCTGAAAATCTTTTGTTTGTCTTTGTTTTTGGCTCTATCGTATAATATTTGTATGACTTCGTCGGACAGGTTTTGAACGATGGGTCGAAGCACCTGAAGCTTCATCGCTCCCAAAGTTTTGGTTAAATCTTCAACCTTGATTTCTGTTGCTTTGATGATGTTTATTTGCTGCTCGAGAGAATCGTTACGCCCGGTCATCTGTTCATTCAAAGCAGCTAATCGTTGTAATTCCTGATTCTTAGCCTCAACCTGTCGTTCCAATTCTTGAGTTTTTTCTACATGTTTTTGCAACTGTAGTAGAATTTCGTCGAGAACAAGCGTCAGTGAATCGATTTTCGCCTTGGCCTTAGAATTCTCAATAGCGGCTGCAATAGCTGCTGCGCTGGCTGCATCTTCCGAAGTTTTCGGAAAGAGTTTATCCTTCTGGAGATAAACAGCGGCCAGAAAGCCTGTAAAGCTTATAGTCAAGATTAAAGTCCAAATGATCAAACTTTTCATAATATAGTCTTTTCGGCCAAGCTCCTCGAAGCGATTTCATCGAAGAACTTTTGTTCTTCTTTGTTCTGTTTTTGAAGCGTTCGTTCAGCGTGTTTTTCCCGTAATTTTTCGAGTATCTGTCTTTCTTTTGAAGCTTCTAAAAGTTGTTGTCTTTTTTGTTCGTACGCCTTTTGTGCTTTTCCCAAAGTTAACTTTCGATCTTTGATCTTGTTATCAAGAAAAGATAAATAATCGTAATGGCACTGCATGAACGAAACCGTCGGCTGATTAATCTCGACCATCTTTTGGGTGAAATCTGTCTTTTCCGTTTTCAATTTCAAAAAATGCTCTTCTTCGGTGACCATTTCTCGTTTGGAAAGCATGAATTCTTTCTGTAACTTTTGTTCGAGCACCTGACGCACTGCCAAGATTTTCTGCAGCCGGAATCTGTTCCTACTCATGATTCGATTCTGTCTTTAAGGAGTAGATTTCGTTCAATTTCAGTAAACTGTCATCGAAGCCTGCTTTCTCAGCGATATCCTGTTTTTGAAATCTCAAAACGTTGTCGATCATCGCTAACGCATAATCGATTTTCGGATTGCTGCCTTCAGCATAAGCGCCAATATTGATCAAGTCTTCGGACTCTTGAAACGTCGCTAAAATTTCTTTCAGCCTATTGGCACATTCGAGGTGCTCGTTTGAGACGATGTCGATCATGACTCTACTCACACTTTGCAAAACATCGATGGCCGGATAGTGTCCACTTTGCGCAAGCTTTCGCGAGAGCACGATATGCCCATCTAATGTAGAACGAGCGGTGTCCGCGACCGGGTCGTTCATATCGTCGCCCTCTACCAAGACCGTGTAGAGCCCGGTGATGCTCCCGCTTTGAAAATTACCGGCTCGCTCCAAAAGTTTCGGCAAGAACGCAAACACCGATGGGGTGTAACCCTTAGATGTCGGCGGCTCTCCGATAGAAAGCCCGACTTCGCGTTGCGCCATGGCAACACGTGTTAGGGAGTCCATCATCAACATGACATGTAAACCCAGTCCAGAAAAGTACTCTGCAATAGCAGTGGCGATCAATGCGCCCTTGACGCGCAGAAACGCTGTTTTTTCCGAAGTAACGGTGATCACGACGGAGCGTTTTAAGCCTTCAACCCCAAGGTCCCTTTCAATAAAATCTCTCACTTCGCGCCCTCTTTCCCCGATAAGCGCGATCACATTGACGTCGGCTGCGGTATTGCGTGCGATCATACCGAGCAGTATGCTCTTACCGACACCACTGCCGGCAAAAATACCAACTCGTTGTCCCTTGCCACAGGTGAGTAAGCCGTCGATGGTGCGGATGCCCGTAGCCAGCGGCTCGGTTATTCTCTGCCTCTTCAAGGGATTGGGCGGAGAATTCTGTACCGGTTGTTGTTTCTCGCAAGCGAGAGGACCCTTGTCGTCAATCGGGTGACCACTCCCGTCCAAAACGCGCCCTAAGAGACCGCGGCCCACTCCGATGGTAAACGGCGTATCGTTGACGGCGACGTAGCTGCCGGGTTCAATGCCAACCGTGTCATCCAGAGGCATCAGCATAACTTTATTATCTCGAAATCCCACCACTTCCGCCGGAATGGTGACGCCATTTTTCAATTGAATCTGGCAGAGCTCACCGATTGAAGTCGCGGGACCGTTGGTTTCGATCACGCTGCCAATACTTTTTTGGACTTGTCCCAAAATCTTGAAAAGGGATGCTTTTTCCAAATGGTCAAAATATTTGTTAAACCGGTTCGCTGTGTGCATTGTTCGTTTGATTTTTGAAAACGTTTTTGAGCTCACAGAGCTGGGACTCAACCCGTGCATCCAGGATGCCTTTATCCGACTCGATTAAACAGTCGCTCGGATTCAAAGACGGGTCTTCGATTAAAGATATTTCAAAATTTTCAGGCAACCTCGACAGCACTCGATTTTTGTATTCATCCCATATTTCTGCGATTTCCTTGTGAACGCGAATGGTATACTTTGACGAATCAGAAAATTTATTTAAGGCTTCCCGAACGACGCTCTGCAGTTTGTCTTTTGCGATTTTGCTGGTGACAATTTCTTCGGATCCCAATATTTTTTCCATAATCTTGAAAACAAAATCCACTATGAATTGCTCAGATTCATTGATGAGCTCTTCCTGTTGTTTGCGGATCGCATTCATCAGCTTGATGAAACTCTCTACATGTGACTGAATGGATTTCACGCCGTTTTCGAAACCAGCCTTTTTGCCTTGCTCGAGCCCTTCCTGGAAACAGCTTTCTTTAACCCTTTGCAGCTCTTCTTCATTGAACGTGGCGGTCTCAGACCTTTAAGCAAGACGAGCTCATCTTCTGAGAGATCCGAAAATTCAAAAAGAGTGATTTTTCTATTATTGTTAGTTGAATTGTGTTTGATTAGCATCTACTCTATGAAGTCTCCTTGGCCGCCACGGCCCATAATTTCGCCCGAGGTCTCCAACTCTTGCACGTGGTCAATGATTCGTCTTTGCGCCTCTTCTACCTCGATGACGCGTACCGGCCCCAAGTATTCCATTTCTTCTTTCAAGGCCTCTGCTGCTTGTTGTGACATATTCGAAAAGATTTTTTCTTGTAATTTTTCCGAAGCGACTTTTAAAGTCGTGGCAATCGTCTTGGTGTCAAAATCCTTCATAATTCTTTGAATATCGCGGTCACGAAGAATCACCAGATCCTCAAAAACGAACAACAGCTTTTGGATTTCTGTGGCCATTTCCGGATCTTTTTGTACCATGCTTTCCATGATATTGGACTCAGCCGAGTGGGATACGCTGCTTAAAATCTCTGCAATCGCTTTGATACCGCCGCTGCTGTAACGCTGCCCGTCGAAGGCTCCTTCCATTTGCATGGTTAATGCCTCCTCGATATCTTTAAGCAATTCAGGAGAAGTTTCTCCCATAGTCGCGAGCCTATAGGCGACTTCCCCTTGCAAGGTCGCAGGTAAATCTGAGAGAATTTCTGCCGCTTGCAAGGGTTTCATGCTTGCCAATATCAAGGCGATGGTTTGTGGATGTTCTTTTTGCAAAAAATTCAAAAGCTCGTGGGGATTAATTGTCTCCGGGAGCTTAAAACCTGTAATTTCGGTTCCGGTCTTGACTTTCTCTAACAAATTGCGAGCTTTTGTCCGGCCGAACGTTCTTTCCAACATCTTTTGTGCGACTTCCAAACCGCCTTGTGCCATGTGTCGCTTCGCCGTCATCAATTCATAGTAATCCAGGAGAACTTTTTCCACGATTTCAGGAGAGAGCTTGCTCATATTAGAGATTTCTACGGTGACGTCCTCTAACTCCTCTTCCTCCAAGTTCCGTAACAAGGGGCCGGCATTTTTGACTCCTAACGCAATCAAAAATGCTGCAACTTTTTTTACTCCTGCTGCCCTTTCTATTACCTCAGCCATCTAACATACCTGACTCTTCATTTTCATCTTCCAGCAACCAATATCTCAATAACTCCGTAGCTTGTTCCGGTTCCTTACTGGTGAATTCCTTGACTTCTTCTGCGATGAGATTCTGTTCTTTCAGTTTAGCTTTTGCATCAGCGGATAATTTCTTAGCATAGAGGTCTTCGTTTTCACCTTCTGGCAAAAGATGCTCAGGAGAGTTATCAGATGCGCTTAGAAGAAGTGTGGTTTGGTTTCGTAAATGTTCGAGTCCTCCAGACTTTTTGTACAGTCCTCGCAACATCAATAAGAGACCCACGCTGCCAAGAACAACCAGGGCCAGCTTTGTCATCTCGATAATAAGTTCTTTGTTTTCTATGGATTCCAACGCTTCCGTTTCCTGATTGATAAAGGAGCGATCGAATGAAATTTGCTGAACAACGATTCTGTCTTTTCGCTCAGCGTTGAATCCAACCGCATGTTTGACTATCTCCGCCATCTTTTTTACTTCTCCCTCTTGACGCGGAATCACCTGGCCATCCTCCTGAGTCGGTGTGTTGAGAAAAACCGCTATCGAAAGCCGTTCAATCTCGCCAGGGCTGTCCTCAAATTCTTCGATGGTTTTATTGATTTCATAATTGCTAATTGTGTTCTCGCGTTGAAAAAGCGTGGAATCGGACCGGGTCGAGCTTTCTTCATTTTTTTCTTCGCTCAAGATTGCGATGTTATCAGGATCGTATTTTTCGCTAGTGCGTCTGATCTTCGTGAAATTGAGCTCTGCTGCAACCTTGACGATCGAGTTGCCCTTCCCCAGTACCTGATCCAGCATGCTTTGAGCATTACGGCTCAAATAGTTCTCGACTTTTTGTGTTAACTCAAATTGGCTGGTGCTTAATCCTAAGTCCGTGTCGCCGCTGGTCATCTCGGTCAAAATGTTGCCGTGAGTGTCTAAAATGGTCACATTCTCTGGCATCAAACCCTCAACGCTGCCCGCGACCAGGCGCGTGATCCCCAAAATCTGCCTGCGGTTGAGCGAAG
Organism: bacterium; assembly: GCA_046756745.1. Lineage (GTDB taxonomy): Bacteria > Zhuqueibacterota > Zhuqueibacteria > Oceanimicrobiales > Oceanimicrobiaceae > JBHHWX01. Next base: position 5,656 of record JBHHWX010000287.1, read on the forward strand.
ATTTTGGCCGAACTTTCAAAATCACAGAAGCGGTCGAGGGATTTTCTTGCTCTTTGAACAAGGACCGTTCCGGGATAACCAAATGGACGCGTGTTTGCAGCACAGCTTCCAGTTGATTCACGGTCTTACTGAGCTCGCCCTCTAAGGCTCTTTTGAGATTCACTTTTTGCATAAAATCGGTGAGTCCGAAGTTGTTTTTATCGAACAGCTCATATCCAACTTCACCACTCGAAATGAGGTTTTGTCCGGCGTATTTAATTCTGAGCTCGTAAATTTCATTGCTGGGAACCAGGATGGTCGCCCCCCCATCCTTTAGTTTGTATGGAATATTGCTGCCTTTCAGATTATCAACAATTTTAGCAGCGTCGCCTGGCGCCATGTTCGAATACAGAAGTGCAAATTCCGGCTGGTTTGCCCAGACAACAAGAAAAATCAAACTACATAATGCAATTGCACTCGCAGCCGCCAATGCGATCTTTTGTTGCAGGCTCAATTTCTCGAGGATTTGTTTTAATTGTTGTAATATCTGGTTATTCAATTTCACTCCTGTTTAAACTTGCAACCGCATTAATTCCTGATACGATTCGAGAAGTTTATTCCGAATCTCGAGCATAAGCTGAAAACTAAGCTGTGCTTCCTCGACGGCCGCCATGACTTCATGGATGTTCCCTTGTTGGCCCGTGATAAAGTTTTTAGTCTCATTACCAGAGATGTTTTGCAGTTCATTCACCTGATAGAGCATGTCTTTGAGAGTCTCCGAAAACTTCGGAGTCTCAACCTCGGCTTTCTTTTTTGAGACAGAATTCAGGTCTAAGTTTAACTTGTCGGGCAGGGCGCTTATGTTGGGCATTTTTCTCTCAGGATTTAGATTTTTATATCAATAAACTGACCTAACTTCACCGGTTTTTGAACCGTCGTTTTGAAGGGTTGGTAAAGCCTAAGCGTTCCTTCTGTCTTTACTTTTTGTATTTTAGGTTGTGGCTCTTTAGCTTTCGTTCTATCCTGCTTCGCGCTGGCGGTTGATTGAATTGCAGCCTTTTCTTTTTCAGCCTTAACCGGCTGGATGTTCTGTTTCGGGAGAATCGGAAATTCTACCGGGAGTATCTTATTCATGACCTAGCTTCTAACCTTAATAATCCACAAACAGGACAACATGTGCTCATGCAACATTATACCTTAAATATCTAACGCTTGTCTGGCTAAATTTTTTGCCGCATTCATCACCGTCAGATTCGATTCGTAGGCGCGACTGGCCGTAATCAGCTCCAGCATCTCCCAAACCACATTGATATCCGGGTATTGGACAAAGCCTTCTTTGTCCGCATCCGGGTGCTGTGGATCATAAATTTTTTTAAACTGCTCCTTTTCCGTAATTTCCTGTTCGATATCTACCAATCTATTGCCGCCTCTAACGTGCGGCCGAAAAGAGTCTTGTGCAATATGGTGCGTTTTTGACGTGCGCAGTTTGAGCCGGGATTGGTTTAATAAGTTTGAAAAAATGCGTTGTTCCTCGATAGCCTTTCTCAGTAAGGCTTTACGCTTATAAGGCGACCCCTCTCGAGTACGAGTTGTGCTGGCGTTCGCGATGTTTTCGGCTGTCAGTGCAAGTTGAGTCTTATAACTATCGAGCGCCGCAGAACTGATATCGAGCGTAGAAAAAAAATCACGTATTTCCATTTTGCCTCACTTTAGGGTTATCTTATCCGCCCTAATATGCTGGACCGCAGGAATTCGTATCCACCGGCCAGCCTCTTTGCTGCAAATTCAAACCGTATTTGATTTTTTGCAAGCTCTGCCATTTCATCTTCCAAGTTCAAATCCCTGGTCTGTCTGTGGAGATCATCAAGAGAGCTGACGTTGACGAAGCTTTTCCCTACGTCGAGATGTCGTGGATTTCGTTTCTGAGCCCTCGGCCTTCGGCCTTCTAATAGAGTTTGTAAATTTTCTTCAAAAGAAACCTTTAACGGTTTATAACCGGGTGTGTCCACATTTGCGATATTTTCGGCAATCGCTTGATGTCGTATTGAATACGCATCGAGCGTTTTTTTCAAAAAGGGTATCAGGGTTTTCGATAAAGGATTCATAGTCAACTCCTTTTTTTGAAAGACATCTATTTGCAAGTGGTGTGCCATCCCAAAATGCCAACAGAACACAGTGGGTATTCTATATTACAATAGATTGATAAATTGG
>JBHHWX010000288.1:0-7835 GCA_046756745.1 bacterium
AGCTAAAAGCTAAAAGCTGAATAGTTACCCTTTTTTGAAACGTAAAAAAAGAGCATAGGCCATGAATCCTTCACATTCTGAAAACGATAAAACCATCTCCCGCCTGCAGAACGAAGTCCAGCGTTTGCAATCCGCTGTCGAAGAGCTCACGGTCTTGAACGACCTGACTATTTCTGCGAGCCTGTCGCTGGAAGTGGATCACATGCTGGATATCATTGTAGAAAAATCCATCAAGGCTGTGAAAGCGGAGCAGGGATCGATCTTGCTGGTCACTCAGGAAGCAGACACGCCGTTAAAAACGCTCATTCGTCAGGCCGACCAACGCAGCCGCTTGTTGACTTACCGGGTCGGCACCCACATCACGGGCTGGGTTTTGAAGCACCAGCAGCCATTGATTATCGACGATCTCTCCTCAGACAAGCGCTTCAATCCCACTGAACAAGAGATCAAAGAGATTCGATCCGTTCTCTGCGTGCCGATACGATACAAAGCCAAAATCATCGGTATCTTAATGGTGACCAATAAAAAGACCTGGGAGCCTTTTAGTGAGAGCGATTTACGCTTGCTTTCGATTATTGCGGCCCAATCCGGACAGCTCATCCGCAATTCCCAATTGCAACAAGAAGCGCTGGAAAAGAAGCGCTTGCAGCACGAGTTAGACATGGCGCGCAAAATTCAGCTCTCCCTGGTTCCCAAGGCCAGCCCGGAGGTGAAGTCCATTAACATTTCCAGCTATTTCAACCCGGCAGATGAGGTTGGCGGCGACTATTTCGATTATTTCACTTTGGCGGAAGATAAACTTGGAATTGTCTTAGCTGATGTGTCCGGGCACGGCGCCTCTGCTGCCCTGATCATGACCATGGCAAAAGGCATTCTCCACACCATCGCTCATAACTTCGAATCCTGCGATAAAACCCTCTCGGAGATGAACACGATCATGAATCCCATCATCCCCAAAGACATGTTCGTCACCATGATCTTCCTCGTCTGCGATCTGGAAAACAAAGTCTTGAGGTATTCGAATGCCGGGCACAATCCTCTGCTGTTTTTCGATAGTCAGAAAAACACCTGTGAGATGCTCGAGCTGCGCGGTCCGGCGCTGGGACTGACCCACCTTTCGACTTACCAGGAAAAAGAGATTCCGTTGAGCGCCGACGACTTGTTCATGATCTATACGGACGGTGTGACCGAGGCTTTTAATCATAAAAACGAAATGTTCGAAGAGGAACAGCTCATGCAGGCAGTGCAAGAATCCACGAACAAAGACGCCCGTCAGATAATCGAGCACGTTAAAACCAAACTCTTCGACTTTACCGATTCGGCGCCGCAAAGTGATGATATGGCGATGATCGTTGTGAAGGTGGTTTAAGGTTATGGGCAACTTTCCAAACCGAGGGACAAAAACACAACAACAGCCGGATAACCCACTACGGTTTGTGCAGATGAAGCAAACCGCCTGCAAAAGTCACGAATCCCTGCTTTCGCATAGCGTATATCAACGCGTCAAAGTCAACGTACGAAAGTGAAGCGTTTAGTCTTTTCTCCAGGCCAGTCTTAAGCGCAGGGGGGGAAGTATCCGTTGTTTTGAGCAGCTCTTTGACGATACACTCTTTTATCGCGTCCTCACTATCCATATCCTTCATGGTCAAAATATGGTGACGATGAATTGCCAACATCGTCCGGATCAGCGGCGCCTCAAACTGCCGGGCGCCCCGAATGGTGACCACGGTTTTGTTTTCAGTGCCGGAATTGCGTACAAAAATCGCCGCAACAGAATGGCCGGTGCCATTGACCACAGTAAAGTAGAGCATAAACGGATCGTTCTCAAACTCGACTTGCTCTATGGAAAACGAGGAATGCAGGTGAGACCGTAACTGCGAGTGGATTCGTTCAACGTCCTCCTGCCATACCCGGCTTTCCGGATAAAAACGCGATTTGTCAACAAAATAAACCGTACGGGAGTGTTTAAACCCGGATTCAAAGGGATGGAGAATTTCGTGAAGATCGGCCTTACGGCTGTTGATCACAGCAAGCACACGCAGGACACTCAAAAGTCCGTTGCCCGTAAAAAACCTGACGGAACGGCCGTTACGGTTCTCGATTTCACAAGCAAAGGTGACATGCCCGGACTCCTCAACCCCTATCGCAAAGTCTTTTCCTTGCCGCGCCGGCTGCAACAGCCACTTATCGCCCACGCAGGCGATTTCAGTCCGTAAATTGAGCTTGGATTGGGCATGGGTTGTGACCCGCAGATCGCACTCAACGCTTGCGACAAAAATAGAGTCTGAAGTCACTTCGCCGCGGTCTCGCATTCCTTCCGCAATCCAAATCGCTAATTCGTCTCCGGACAGGACCCGTACGCGATCACTTTGCCTATCGTACACAAGCAGGTAGCCCCGATCTCCGTCGCCATCGTTAACCAGCCCAACAACGAGCTTGTTCGGGTTTTTCCGGCCGGCTTTCATGATTTCCACCACCACAGGAAGAAACCCGTCCTTATTCTTCCGGTTATTCCGGGAGGATTTTCCATCGAAAAATGGCACGCCCTCCAGCTCCGCAACTCCGCCGCCTTTGTTGATGTTATGTCCAAGCGGGTTTGTATTTACGGTCGTGTGGGCGATTCGCAAGCGTTCAAGCACCTGAGGCGCGGTCAAGGAGTAAGCCCCATTGGCGCCATCGTAAACCATCTTGATGTTCTTCAGCTCACCCGGCAGCAGCCAACTGTTTGCACTATTTGTTTCGACAAGCAATTTCTCTGCTTCCCCATTCACATCCTCAGAGTTGAGTTTACTCGCGCCCGGCTGCTTGCTGTTGGCGAGTTTATACATCATCGCGGTCAGGGCAAACTCTCCAATGGAAGATTCCTCAAGGAGTTTGAACCCGTCAAAGATAAATTTCAGTCCGTTTTGATTAGCAGGATTATGTGAGGCGGTCAAAATCGCGCCGATCCTGCTCTGTGCATAAGCGGCATACAGAACAACGCCGGGAGTTGCCAAAACACCTGTATCGTACACTTTGACGCCTTTCAGGTTGAAACCTCGAATTACAGCTCTGGCAAATGCGCCCTTTGTTAAAAGATCTCTGCCATCTTCACCAAATGTACACGTATCCTCGGAAGCGAGTGTGTCATTTTCAATGAGTAGAGAAGCCAATGAATAGGCTGCTAATTCGAAGAGGGCGGGCGCAATCGCACCCTCTTGCAAATATAAAGACAGCGCTTCCAAGTAGCTGAAATGACCGGCCCGGATTTTCCCTCGTATGCCATCGGTGCCCGGCAGTTTTTTTCGACTCATCGTCAACATCCTCCGGTAGGTCGCTGCATCGGACAAGAACGAATTGTCTTGGGCCAAAAGCTGAAGCAACCGCTGAAGATCAATCACGGTATCATCTGCAAACCAGTTTGGGTTGATGGCCGCCAAAGCTTTCTCCGCAGCGGCCGCATCGATTCGTGCATTTTCCAGCATCTCTTTCCTGGTACTCGCGGGAATGTCCGGGCGATTTACAATGGTAGCTGTCCCGGATAAAACGAAGTATTGTTTATGTTGAAATAACTTGTGCCACATAGTTAGAAAGTCAGGTTTTCGGTTGTCACCGATCACAGGGTACTAATCTTTTTTTGACAGGATAACAAGATAAACCGGATTTACAGGATAACACCTCTCCAGGAAAAACTTTAATTTTTCTTTTTACTTCACCTTTCTTTGGCCCAAAGTTTAAGGCCAAGCCGACAGTTTTCCGGTAGCCGTTAAATAATTAACTAACTGGTCTTCAAATTCCTGTAAGCTCTTTGAATTCCATTTTTCAACCTTCACTGATTAACATGATAAAATTCTTGAAAATGAAATCCTGTACGTCTTGATAATCCTGTTATCCTGTCAAAGATATGTCAATTCTTTGATATCCCCTGTGATTGGTTACTATCGGTTCGGACAATTCAGACTTTTCAGGCGTGCAGCGATCACTCGATTTCTGACAGCTCAACAAGAAGGTGATGGTTAATCTGCACGTCCAAAAACGGTTCTTTTCCGTGGATGATGCCCAGAACGCGTGCCTGTTCGTAGTCGTAGACCCGATAGCGTTTCTTCTCGCTCAGGCCGCGAAATTCGACCGCTCCGTTATATATCTTTGTATGCCTTTTTTTCAAGTAAAGACGACGCTCATCAGCCACGATGCCGTCCGGTTCTCCTGGGTAAAAAGCATAATACATTTTTCCATTCTGACGGATGACATGGGTTTCGGGAACGTCAAAGATGAAGTCATACAAGTTCAAATACTCTCCTTTCGATAGCATGAGTTTGTTGTAAAGCGTAATCCAATATTTCCAGATTTGTTTTTTTTCAGGAAAGGACAGCTTTGTTCCCGTTTCGTAAGTTTTCTCCTTTCCGGATGGGGTTATTCGCGTCGCCGGAACGCCACCGGCGCCGATCAGGGAAAAATCTTTTCCTTCATCGCTGATTTCTATATGATCCAGCACCACAGCAGCGCGCGCGCCAAAGAGCGCCTTCATTTGTTTTAGCATACCGCGGTTGACCCAGCTTGTCCAGGGGTCCGGAGAAATTGCCTGGTTTTGCCACTGCATCCAATCCGGGGTCATGGGCGTGCCGCAGGGACAGTTCATAATAACCGCATGCGGATTGACTTTCGTCGCGGTCTCATAAATGACCCGCAAGATTTTGCCATAGCCAATCGAAGCTTCATCCGGAGAAGTGTGGCTATGATTCTTATCAAAGCAGGCGGGACAAATGTAAACCGCGTCCTGCTTTAGGCCATCGATCTTCCAGACTTTAAACATTTTCTCCGTGATACTCCGGAAATGGTCGATGACCTCCGGCAGGGTACCACAGAGATAACAGTTGCCGCGTTTTGACAATTCCGGCTCACCATTGGGTTTACACACCACTCCTCCCGGATGGGCTTCATAGAATTTCGCTTTGACGTGATGCGGATGTTTCTTGATTTCTGTCGCGGCGCTCGGATGCTTCCGCAGCCAGGCCTTCAGATCGACGTCGGCGTCAACTTCGCCGGGCAGAGTCCACAGCTTGACCCGGAATCCCTCTTGATGCAGGCGATCGATGAAGGCGCAGAATTCCTCTTCGCCGCCGGGAAACAGCTCTTTTCGGGGCTGCCAATCGCCGGTGGCATCATACCAGCGGTCATCCAGAGTAATCCAGCGAATGCCGATCTCTTTGAGGTGTGGCAGCGCGGAGAGAATATCCTCTTTCGTATAATCATCGCGAAAGCCCCAGGTGTCCCACTGCGGTTCGTAAGCTTCATCCGGATGCGGCGGAAACAGAGCGCCACGCAACGCCAGCATTTCCCGGTAGGTCGTGAGCGCATTATAAAAATCACCTTCATGCAAAATGATCATTCCCGTCAATGAGCTCACCGTTTTTCCGGCGCCGAATTGGCCGCGTGTATGCTGAACAATCTGAAGGGACACACGGCCGTCTTCCGGGATAACCGTGACGGGTAAACTGCAAAGGGCAAACTGCGGCTCCAAATGTCCCACCGCGACTCCTAATTTTTTGCACCAGACATTGGTTACGGGGATGCCGCCGCCAAATCCGGGCTGGGTGCCAAAACGGTAATCCGGCTGATAGCCGCCGCCGTCGTACGACTCAGGAACTCCCAAGTAGTTTCGTTTGTAATAGGCGCGGGTCAACTCCTGCAAGCAATGCTCACGGGTTTCAGCGCTCCCATTATACACCCACATGCTATAGGGAGACGCCGCTCCAACACGCGTTGCATCCAGAAGCACATGATTGGCCACGATTCCTTGCAGTTCGGCCTTTTTGAGAGCCGGTGCAGCGTCAAATTTACAGCGCGTCACGATTACGGTCTGAAATCGGTCGTACACTTCGAAAGAAAGTTCAAGACGTACCGGATAGCGTAAAGACAAGTTGTCTTCTCCGGCCAGTCGGATATGCACGCCCTCTCCCCAAATCCCTTTTATCTCTTCTACAGCAACTTGTTTTTTTATCAGAGCGAAGCGATCGACAGCGACATCGCCGACGATCAATGAAAAAAGGGGAGGCGTGTTTTCGCTTTCCCTAAAGGGAGCGGACATTGAATTCCATTGCTCATCTTTGCGATAGGCAATTTCCGTATAGAAATGACGATAAACTCGCAGTCTGATACAGCCGATTTCAATGCTTATATGATCAGGATTGAGAGTAATTTGGGGAAGGGTGTCATTCATGTGTTTTTTCTATTAATTAGTGAAAGCCCCCCACGACAGAACTGTAAAAAGGCCCTCTACTCAGCTCATCGCGACAGTTGTCTTACTCGTTAGCCGCCATCTTAACGCCAATAAAGTAAAGCAGACTCATGATGACAAAAAGCCCAAGAGTTGCCGGAGCAATTCCAATTTGGTCGACCAGAAAAGGCAAGGAGAAAGTGAGGATTCCACCGCCGATGAAAGGAGCTGACAGCGGCGCTGCCAGAGCGTAATCTTCGGCAGCGCCGGAATCGAGATTTTTGTCGATGATTCTCAGAAGCATGAGGCCGGTCGCTGTCGTGCCGGTAGACATCCCATAGTTCAAAATACCCAATTCAAACCAGTACGCTTTCGGAAGGAGTCGCCGCGCGACAATGAGAAGACAAAACCCGGTCCACAAAAAAGCCAGAAGCAGCAATACGGCAACCGGGACAAAAAAAGTAAAGACCGCTTGCAGGTCGAGCGAGGCAACGGCAGCAACAATGAGAAATTCGATTGCGATTCCCGTGATGCGGCGGATACTGCCCCGGTCGATGAGGTCGCCAATTTTCAGCAGATGCATCAATTGACGGACGAGAAGACCGCCGAGAAGCGTATAAATAAAGAGTGGGAATCGTTCAGTGAACGGCAGCAGGGTTACGGAAATTTTCTGAAGGCCCAGGCCCAGCCCGAATGCCATGCTGAGGATCAGGAGTTGCAGAGCCATCGGTTCCAGCACTTCAGGGCGTATTTTTCCAAAAGCGACAGGTTCAGGTGCTCTTCTCGACTCCAATCCCGTAACCACCGGGATTTCAATGTTTCCGGCTCTTGTCCACCCTTTTCGAACAGCTAAATTAACGTAGACAATACCACTGACGACCCCGTAGATCAATCCAACGGTGGCCACAAAGAAACCGAGGTCCGGCCCTTCCGGGAAACCAATTGATTGATAAAGACTCCCCATTGCCGCCGCCGTCCCATGCCCGCCGGCAAAGCCCGCTTCGATGAGCTGCCCAAAAGAATAAGGCACATCGTAGAAATGCTTAATAAGCAGCCAGGTTGCGAACAAACCCAGAGTGATCTCTCCGACAACGATAATCCAGACGACAATTCCCTGCCGCGCCGTCTCCTGCAGGCTTTCCTTTACGGGCCTGCCCGAATGCTCCAAAAGCAGACCGGCGAATATCACAGAAATAAGCCAACCGGGCCAGGTTTTCAATTCGGCGATGATGTGTACAGGTATGATATTGAGCAGTGGGGGACTCGCTATTAAGCCAATCATGCCGCCAACGATTGCAGCAGGAATATACAGCACCTGCAGGAAACGAAGTTTGACTCGCAGTACGAGACCGAAGAGCACCAGGCCGGCTGCCCATAAAAGTGCGGTTTGCAAAATAATAATCTATTCCTAATTTCTTAAGCCGGACGAGCCCCGCAAAAAGCGCGGGATGAAACAACCGGAACCAAACAGGTTTTTTGAAAAGTTTCGAAATTAATTGACCGCTGTAACTTACATAATAGCGTCATCAGCAGCCTAGAGTTGTCAAGTCTTGACGTATTTTGGCAAGACTTGACAACTCAGTGACTAAGCTTCTTCCAAGACTTCGCTTGAAAGAAGTGGCTCCATTGGAGCAGTAGT
>JBHHWX010000289.1:0-7828 GCA_046756745.1 bacterium
TCAAACGCACCCGGGGACGGGTGCTTGAGCATTTTAAAGAGTTTTCGTTCAGACATTATTTAGGATTTCCGGTTTATCCGGATTAGGTTTTTGCATCACGTTTTGGCACGGCGACTAAAAAGAGGACCTCTATGATCCAAACGATTCTTATCGCCAATCGCGGCGAAATCGCCTGCCGCATTATCCGCACCTGCAGGCGTCTGGGGATTCGGTCTGTGGCGGTTTTTTCTGATGCGGATACAGACTCTCTGCATGTCAAACGTGCGGATGAGGCCGTCGGTATCGGCGCGGCGCCGGCGACAGAATCCTATCTAAACGCTGCAGCACTTATCGAGGCTGCTGAACGAACCGGAGCAGACGCCATTCATCCGGGATATGGCTTTTTAGCCGAGAACGCGGATTTCGCCCGCGCCTGCACCCAGGCTGGGATCATTTTTATCGGTCCGCGTGCTGACGCCATCGCAGCTATGGGTAACAAACGAACCGCCAAGGAGTTGATGCTCGCGGCGGGAGTTCCGGTGATTCCCGGGTACCACGGGTCAAAGCAATCCGATGACATTTTACTGCAAGAGGCCCGGCGTATCGGCTTTCCGGTACTGGTGAAAGCGGCGGCCGGCGGCGGCGGAAAAGGCATGCGCCTGGCAACGACAGCCAAAGAATTAGATGAGGCTTTGTCTTCTGCTCGCCGGGAATCCAGGCAAGCCTTTGGCGCCGGCGAGTTGATTTTGGAACGCGCCTTAACCAGTCCCCGGCATATTGAATTCCAGATTCTCGGCGATCAAAAAGGCCAGATAGTGCATCTCGGCGAGCGGGAATGCTCGATACAACGCCGGCACCAGAAGATCATCGAAGAAACGCCATCTCCTATTTTGACGCCGGATCTGCGTGCGCGCATGGGAGACGCTGCCGTGGCTGCGGCGCGCGCCGTGGGGTATCACAATGCCGGTACCGTTGAGTTTCTCCTCGACGCCGGCGGTACGTTTTATTTTCTCGAAATGAATACCCGCCTGCAAGTGGAACATCCCATCACAGAAGCGGTGACCGGAATCGACCTGGTTGAGTGGCAAATACGAATCGCTGAAGGCGAGGAGCTGTCGTTCGCTCAAAAGGACGCCGAGCCGCACGGGCACGCCATCGAAGCCCGGGTCTACGCCGAAAACCCGGAAAAGCGATTTCTTCCGGTGACAGGTGACGTTCACATGTGGCGCACCCCAAAACAGGACGGCATTCGCATCGATGACGGCATCGAGACCGGGGATCACGTTTCGGTGTACTATGATCCTATACTCGCCAAGATCATCGCCTGCGGTCCGAACCGGGCATTGTCGATTCGGCGGTTGGCCAAAGCTGTCGAAGAGACGGTTTTGCTCGGCTTTGTCAACAACCTAACATTTTTGCGCGATCTTTTGCTGCACCCGGATTTTCTCGCCGGCCGTTTCGATACCGGGTTTGTCACGGAACACTTTTCCAAGTGGCGTCCAACCCAGGAAGATCCCGTCATCGCGTTGATCGCAGCAACGCTGGCCCGGCGCCTCGGTTTTGGCCAGCGGGAAAACAGAGGCGGCTATTGGCGCAACGTTCCCAATAAGCCGCCGGCCTACCGCTTTACAACGATGGAAAACAGTGTTTTTGAGGTGTGTCTGACCCCGCTATCCGAACCCAGCGGGCTGTTCCGTCTGACGCTGTCATCATCCCCGGAAACCTCCTACACCGTACAGATCAACGCACGGAGTGAATCCGGACTTATTTTGACTATAAACGGGCGCCGCCGGAATGTGACCCTGCTCTCGACAGGCGATCTCACCTTTATTCATACCCGCAACGGCGGCGTCACCCTGCGGGCGGAATCGCTTTTAACCGAGCCCAAACCACCCGCTGACGCCGGAGGCTCTCTGCGAGCGCCGATGCCGGGAATGGTCACGGATATTTTGGTCAAAACCGGGGAGAAGGTCAAAGAGAGGCAAACGTTGATGAAATTGGAAGCGATGAAAATGGAGCTTTCCATCACCACGGCTGCGGATGGAACCGTCGAGGATATTTATTTTTCCGTCGGCGACAGAGTTGAAGCCGACGCGGAACTATTGAAGATTTCGGAAAAGTCAAATCCCTAAGCCTGGCAACCCCGCAAAAAAGCGCGGGATTGAACTACCGAACTCAAAAAGCCTATAAGTCGCCTGCGCATCAAAAAGATTCAAATATCATGATCGCTGATTTGGGTCAAGTCAAGATCATGATCTTAATCCGGCCAAAGTGCGCAGTGGGCTCAGGCCACAAGAGTTGGAACAACGTTGGAAACTGCGGTCTATATCCGCTGAAGCTGGTTTAGATAATTGATGCTACTTTGTAGTGAGATGAATTATACCAAAGGGATGCCGCCCACCATAAAAAGTCGCTGCGTCGGATGAATTCATAAATTGAACTTCGACAAGATTAGAAACAGAAATTTGATGTAATTCTCTTAAAGCGCCTAGTTTTGTCCCATTCATGTACGTCACAGGTGCTCTTCTGCCTCGTGAATTGAGGAAGCTTGGGCGAAGAACATAAATCATGTCGTAAGCACTGCCGACAGGGAATTTGGAGATAAAAGAGGAAATTTCATCGGATGTGATCTTCGAGTTTATCTGACTCACGCTCGTCTCCTTTATCGTTGAACCTGAAGTACATGCAACAAATAATAGACATATTATAACCAACAAAAAATAATAAAAATAATAGCGCATGGCACTCCTCCTTGTTAATTAATTTCTTTGACAGTTGGTGATGAAACAACTGTAATGGAAAGATAAGAAACATACGAGGAGGATATCTTTCAGGTATGTGCCAAAGGCTTGCACGATTGTTCCAGAGGAATCTGGAAGATCTCCGAGTTTTTGAACTCATGTTCCAAATCTTTGCACAACTGTTTCAGAAGGAGTAACCACGCAGATTAGTATTTGTTTTGAGTTACAAAAGGTAGGACCGAGATACGGAAGGGGGTGTTGCATTGTAAAATTGCTACACCGTATGGCAATTTTAACCTTGTCAATGTAGCGTCCTAACCCTTCGATTTCTGTTGTTTCGCGAAGGTTTTGGGCGTCATCCCAAACTGCTGCTGAAAACACCTGGTGAAATAAGCTTGGCTGCTGAAGCCGACCATATAGGCAATTTCGGCGATGGAGCCGGCCTTTTGCTGTAACAGGTCGGCGCCGCGCTGCAAACGGATAGAACGGATGAACTCCGTGGTGGATTGGTTCGTTAGGGCTTTCAGCTTACGGTGAAGTTGGGTCCGACTCATGCCCACCTTGCGTTGCAAGACCTCCACGTTAAATTCCTCATCGGCAAGATACTCTTCAACGACTGCGAGGACTTTTTTCACAAAAACCTCATCGGCAGGCGTCACTGCGATTTCACTTGGCTTTAGGACGACCTCTTTAATAAAACGTTGTCGTAGTTTTTCCCGGAGCGTGATCAGGTTTTTGACCCTTGCCACAAGCTCCTTCGCGTCAAACGGTTTGCGAAGGTAGTCATCGGCACCTGTTTCCAGTCCCTCGACTTTATCTTCATCGCTGGCTTTCGCCGTCAGTAAGATGACCGGAATGTGGCTACTGCGCTCATCTGTCTTAAGCGCGGTGCAAAGGTCGTAGCCATTCATCTTCGGCATCATAACATCGCTGATCACCAGATCAGGAATGACGTCCAGAGCACATTGTAACCCTTCGGTGCCGTCTTTGGCCTCGATCACTTTATAGGGCGGCTCCAGGTACTCTCGCAGGTAAGTCCGAAAATCGGCATGATCTTCAACCACCAAGACAATGTTATCATCGTCGAGCTCCGCACCATAGGGTTCAAGTTCTACAACCGCTTCAGTGTCTTTCAGACTCTCAAAACTGTGGAGGTCAAAGTCTGCCTGAACAGGGGTAACCGTGACCGAAGTTGCAACAATCTCTTCCGGCTTGAAATGTTTCTTGCCCATAGGCAGAGTAATGGTAAATGTCGTACCCTTGCCCTCCTCGCTGGTTACACTGATACTGCCAGTATGGATTTCGATCAGTTCCTTGACCAGGGCTAGACCGATGCCGCTACCCTCGTGCTCACGAATATGTGAGCCGTCCACTTGGTAAAAGCGATCGAAAATGTTCGGTAGCCGGTCAGCTGCTATGCCGATACCGGTGTCGACGACGGTTATCGTCACAACCCTCGACACCGGAGCTCCCTGCCGCCAGGCGTATCCTGGCCTCGTGGTGGATTGCCCCACTGTTACTTCAATCTCTCCCCCTGCCGGAGTAAATTTAAAAGCGTTGGAAAGCAGGTTGGTGAAAATCTTTTCTACCTTATCCCGGTCGAAGTAAAGCTCAAGCTCCTCTTCCTCTGCATAAAATTGTAACCCAATAAGCTGACGCTCGGCCAGTGAGGCGAAGGTCATGGTGAGGCCCTTGAGAAACCCCACGATATCACCGGGTGCGGCGCGTAGTTGCATCTTACCGCTCTCTAAACGGGAAAGATCGAGCAATTGATTGATCAATCGCAGCAGTCTTCGTGCGTTTCTTTGTACGATGCCAAGCGTCTGTTTCAACTCCCCTTCTTTGATCTTAGCAGTTATCTGTTCGATTGGACCAAGGATCAAAGTGAGCGGCGTGCGAAACTCATGGGAAATGTTTGCAAAAAACTGCGATTTCAGGGTGTCCAGTTCCTTCAGTTTTTCCGACCTGACCGTTTCCAGCTCTAAACTATGCTTGAGTTGCTGCCGGTTTAATTCATAGCGCCGCAAGCCATAAAGGCTGCCAAGAATCAAACCAGCGTAAAGTGAGTAAGCCCACCAGGTTTTCCACAATGGAGGCGTGATAGTGATTTTCAGTGACGCCCCTTCTTCATTCCAGACGCCGTCGTTGTTGGAGCCTTTCACCCGCAAGGTATATTCGCCAGAATCGAGATTGGTGAACGACACATCCCGCTTCCTACCAAGCTGAATCCAGTCCTCGTTGAATCCTTCCAGCTTGTAGGCATATTGGTTTTTTGGAGCATTGCGGAAATTTAAGGCAACGAATTCAAAACTGAGAGTCCGGTCCTCGTAAGAGAGTTCGAGGTGTCGCTTTTCGGAGATACCCTTAACGACAATGGGGCTTCCCTCTGCTTCGCCGCTGTTGTAACGTGCAAAGCTGGTTATCACCACCGACGGGGTATGAGGATTGTCCCGGATACTGTCCGGATGAAAATAATCGATGCCGTTGTCGCCGCAGAAAAACATTTCACCGCTCTTGCCCTGGGCAAGGCTGCCCGAACCGTTCAGGAGCCCGTCTTCGACGCCATAGTTTCTGACTGTTCCGCTCTGCGGATCAAAACGGGACAATCCATGCGTGCTTAACCACAAGCGGCCTTGATTATCTTCCAGGATGCCCCCAACAGAGTTATCGGGAAGACCCTCCTTCTCCGTATAGTAGTGAAACTGTCCGGTGGAGCGGTCCAGTTTGTTCAGGCCGCCGCTCGTCCCAACCCAGAGCGTGCCTGCACGATCTTCATGAATTGTCGAGACTACGTTGTTACTTAAACTAGTGGGGTCATCCGGATTGTGGACAAAGCGGATAAACGTCTCCTGCTCTCGGTCCAACCGATTGAGTCCGCCGCCCCATGTTCCAACCCAGAGCGTGCCATTGCGATCTTCATAAATTCCGGTTGCGTGATCATCACTCAGACTGTAGGGATCATCGGGGTCGTGGACAAAACGGGTAAACTGCTCGCGCTCACGATCAAATCGGTTGAGGCCGCCGCCAAACGTGGTAAACCAGAGCGTGCCAGAGCGGTCCTCAAGCATGGACACGACGCGATTATGACTCAAACTGGTGGGATCATCGCGATCTTGGGCAAAACGGGCAAACTGCCTGGTACCGCGGTCAAATCGGTTGAGGCCACGATCAAAAGTCCCCACCCAGAGCGTGCCGGAGCGATCTTCATAAAGTGAGAAAACCCAATTCTGACTCAAACTGTGGGGGTCCTCCGGATCGTGGATATATCGCCTGGCCCGCCCGGTGGCACGATCACGCTCGATGAGACCGTCACCTCTTGTTCCAATCCAGAGTATGCCGGTACGATCTTCATGGACTATCTGGATACCAAACTTAGGCAGACTGTCCAGGTTTGCTGGATCGAGAACAAGTTCACCGAATTGATTCTGCCCGGGGTCATACCGGTTAATGCCGAAGCCTCCGCGCGGGGCCCGCCCCCACATGCTGCCCGTCCCAACCCAAAGCGCTCCCGTGTGATCTTCAAGAATCGACATGATGTAGTTGGAGCTCAAACTGCTGGGATCATTCGGATCGTGAACGAAGCGGGCAAACTGGCCTGTAGCGCGATCAAGCCTATTGAGGCCGCCTCCTTCCGTCCCAACCCAAAGCGCGCCGGAGCGACCTTCCTGAATCGATGTGATACGGTTGGAGCTCAAAGTGGTGGGATCATCCGGGTCGTGGACAAAGTGGTTAAACGTCTCCTGCTCGGGGTCAAACCGATAGAGTCCAGCGCCAAATTGAGCGATCCAGAGCGTGCCTGTAGGCCCTTCGTGAATCAGCGACAAGTTACTGTCACTCGGGCTGTGGGGGGCATGCGGAGCTTGGGCAAAACGGGTAACCTGCCCGGTGGCACGATCGAGTTTATGGAGGCCGACACCCGCAACCCAGAGTGTACCCGAGCGATCTTCAACAATCGAGCGGACCCAATTGTCCCTCAAACTGTGTGTATCATTCGGAGCGTGAACAAAACGGCTAAATTGCTCTTGCACGCGATCAAACCGGTTGAGCCCGCGTTCGGTCCCAACCCAGAGCGTGCCTAGGCGATCTTCGAAGATGCACCGGACAGGTCCACTGGTCAGGCTTTGGGGATCGCTAGGGTTATTTACAAAGCGGGTAAACTGCTCTTGCTCGCGATCAAACCGGTTGAGCCCGCCGGTCCTTGTGCCAATCCAGAGCGTGCCAGAGCGGTCCTCATAGATTGTCATGACCGTGTTGTCTGATAATGAGTTGGAATCCCGCACATCATTTCTATAAACGGTAAAGCCGTAGCCGTCATATTTATGCAGTCCACCAATTGTCCCGCCAAACCAGATAAAGCCCTGGCGATCTTGCAAAATGCAACCTACTGTGCTCCCCCTCAGTTCCTGCAGCCATTCAATTTTGATGTTGCTTACATCGATTGTAGGTGGATCTTTGCTTTGAGCACTAAGGTGTATAGGGTAATTTAGAGCACTCAAAAGCAGGACAAGAATGACTAACCGCCCGAGACAAAACTTAGACACATCACCGCGACCGCTCTGTGAGCAAGAATCCATAGTCTTTACCGAACTGCCGAAGAATTGATGATGGGGGTGGGCTGCAGCAGAACGGAGCATTATCTCTATCCCCATGATTCATGGTATATTAAAAGAAACTCATAAAAAAAGTCGAATAAAATTCTTCGTCTTTCTCCATCTAAAAATTCTGACCAATAGAAATTTGACACCTATCTTTATTGAGTGAATTCAGCTTAAGATGGACATCACAAGGCAAGGCTTCTTCAAAAAATGGTGTGTTTATTGAGTTGGAATAGCGTATGCCCCGCCCCATGAAATATTGATATTCAAAAGGGCGAAACAAAATACGCGCAGGCCTGATTAGACTAAATTCCACACCCGTCTGGGTGGAATAATAAGTGTTTATAAATTTTACCATTTTTTGCGCCAATGGATAATCAATATCGTCGCTAGTCTCTGCCTTCGTGATAGCTATAAGGGGAGCCAATGATTTCGTCGCGTTTTCTCCCCATCTGCGGCTTGCATGAGTTCATCAAAATCAAACTCTACACATTCCCCTCTATTCGCTTGCTC